>JBOGNW010000148.1:0-29598 GCA_050747425.1 Candidatus Acidiferrales bacterium | reverse complement strand
GATTAAGCGCGCCACTTCGACCATGCTGGTGGCGGGACGAATCTCGCCGAAAAACTCGCCGTGGGCGCGGCCGTACTCCTGCCAGCGGGAGATATCGGTGACGTACATCCGTGTGCGCACCACGTGGCGGAGGCTCAGGCCGGCTTGTTTCAAGGCAGCCTCGATATTCTTCAGAGCCTGCACGGTCTGCTGGTAGGCGTCGCCCGGGGCGATTACTTCGCCGCGCTCGTTCGTGCCCGTGGTTCCCGAAACCGCCACCAGGTTGCCGGCGCGCACGGCGCGCGAATAGCCGACCACCGATTCCCAGGGACGGCCGGAGGAAATCTTCTGGCGCTCGACCATAAGGCCCCCGCGCAAACGGCCCGCGTTACTGCTTGCGGGGCCGCGAGGCCGGCGGCACCAGACCGTTCACCCGGTAGTAGACAACCAGGTTCCCGTAGTGCTCGCCCGAGTGCTCTACCGCATCCATCCAGAAGTAATAGCGGCTGACCATGCGGTTGCCGAAGGGAAACTTGATGGGCTTCATGATTCCCTCGTCGCCCGTCTGCTGGATGAAGGCGGCGCCCTCTTCGACCGATTTCTTCAGAGCCGCCACCACCTCCGCCTTGGTGCGGTACTTCGAGCGCGGGAGGTCTTCTTCGCTGGCCGGCTGGCCCTGCGCCGACTTGATGAAAAAATCGTTGGTGCCGGCGATGTGCAGGAGCTGCTCGGCGAAGGTGCGCACTTCCGGCGTGGGGCGAAAGTCATACTTGTCTTCGGGAAAGTCCTCCGCCATCTCGACAATCCTGTTGTGGACCGCATTCCACATACGCAGGACTTCCTTGGCCGGCCCCTCGGGGGGCGCCGGCGCGGCTTGCTGGGCCGCGGCGATTAGAGCGCCGGCCAGCAGAGAGGTCAGAGACAAAACCATCAAGCGCGTTGCTTTCATAGCGACTCCTTTCCGATGCGAGAATGCGTGCGGGATTTCGCAGTCTATCACGGAAGCGACGACACTAGGGCGCGCGGCGGCGCGAGACCGGCGGCACCAGTGCGTTCAGACGGTAATAGACGACCAGATTGCCGTAATGCTCGGCGGCGTTGACCGCCGCGCCGACCCAGAAAGCGTGCTGGCTCATCACCCGGCGGGCAAAGGGGTGGGTGACGGTTTTGGCCATCCCGGCGTCGCCGAGCTGCTGGATGAAGGCGGCGCAATCGTCGAACGACTTCTTCACCACGGCCGCCACCTCCGCCCTGGTCTTGTACTTCTCCCGCGTGAGATGTTCTTCGGGGGCTTTTTCGCCGCGTGCGGCTGCCAGCATGGCCTGGTTCGAGCCGGCGATGTGCAGCAGGTGCTCGGCAAAGGTGCGCACTTCGGGGGTGGGGCGGTAGTCGTACTTGTCCTCGGGGAAGTCTTCCGCCATATCAATCAGCTTCTTGGCCTCGCGGTTCCAGGTGGCGAGCAGCTCTTGCGAGGGGCCGGGCGGCGCCGCGGCCTCCTGAGCCGCCGTCCGAGCGGCGGGCAGAATTACGAGAGCCGCCAGCATGGTCAGAAAAATTGATCGGCGCATGGGCACTCCTCCTGGGTTGAGGCCGTGGAAAGAAATGCCAGTCTATCACAGCCGAACGGCTTGAGAGACTAGGGACCGGAGTCTCCACTAGCGGAATAGGTAAGGCCGAGGATGACGGAAAAGACCAGGGCGTTGGCGGGAATGTAGAGGTTGAAGTCGGTGAGACTGACCAAGAGAAGAGCCAGGATGCTGCCGGCGCAGCCGAGCGCGGCCACGGGCACGAAGCCCTCGCCTCCCTCCTGAAAGCGGAGCACGGCGCGGCGCAACAAGGCGATGACGAGGGCGAAAAAGAAAATCGCCCCGGGTAGGCCCAAATCGGAGGCCAGCTCCAAGTAGTCATTGTGAGCGTGATTGACGAACTTGGAGGGGAATGCAGTCTGGAAGGCGGTATAAGCCACGGGGAAGGTGCCGAAGCCCGAGCCCAGCAAGGGGTAGCGGCCGATGAGGTGCAGGGTGTCGCGCCAAATGGCCAGCCGGGTTTCGCTAGTTTCGCCGAGCTCCTGGCCGACCTGCTCGAAGCGGAAAATCACCGGCTCGAGACCAATCCAGAGGGCCAGGAGCGCGGCGACCAAGAAAAACCCCACGCTGAGGGCTAACCAGTCTCTTCCCTGCTCCGCCGTAGTTCTGATGAGAGCCAGGAGCGCCAGCAGCGTGACCACGGCCGCGACAATCCCCATGCGCGAGCCGGAAAAAATCAAGGCGGTGAAGAGAAGGATGAGGGCAAAGAACCAGAAGGCGAGCCTCGAGGGATCGCCGCGGCTCAGGCCGACGCCCTCCGCGTCCTCCTGCGCCAGGAGCGCGGAGTGCACCTTCTTAAACTGGTAGTAGGTCAGAGCCACGGCGAAGGGAATCAACATCACCAGCAAGCCAGCGAAGTGATTGCGGTTGATGTAGGTGCCTGTGGCGCTGCCCAGGGAGAAACGTTTGGGAAAAAGCAGAATCCGCTCCCAGCCGCCCAGGTACTGCACCAAGCCGTAGAACGCTTCCAGCGCCGCCAAGCCCAGCAAGGCCAGCACCAACCCGCGCAGGACCCCGGGCCTCTGGCAGACCCGGACGGTAAGGTAAAAGGCGGCGAGACAGGCACCGAGAAAAAGCAGATGCGACAGGGTCAAGTAGGCATCCTGGCTGAGCGTGGTGAAATTTGCGGCCGCGGCCCCCGGCGGGGAGCTGCGAAAAAAACCTACGAGGGAAACAGGCAAGGGAAGCACTTGCAGAACTACCAGCCCCAGCAGGCCAAGAGGGAGCCAGGGTAAGGGCTGCGCCTCGGAGCCGCTGCGGATGAGGAAGAACACCAGGCACAGACTGAGCAGAAAAACTTCGACCAGGGAAAAAACCAGCTCCTGCGTGCCCCCGAACGCCACCACGGCCACAAACAGCGCAGCCACCAGACCTATCTGCGCCACTTTGGCCATCGCGGTCGGAGACTCCTCGAGGTTCGGTTCGGGCGGCGGGTCGAGAGCCCGCCTGCCGGCCCCGCCTTAGGTCTTTTCCTTGGAATCCTGCCGGTAACCGTAGCCGTAATAATCGTACCGGTAGTAGCGGTAGTAATAATAGTTGCCGGCGCGGACATCGAGGTTGTTGAGGACGATGCCGATGAGGTTGGCGCCGACATCGAGCGCATAGCCTTCGGCGCGTTGAGCCACTTCGCGCGGGGTGTCGCCGCCTTTCACCACCAAAACCACGCCTTCCACCAGCGTCGCCAGCACGCGGCTGTCGGCCACGCTCAGCAGCGGCGGGGAGTCGACGACGACGAAGTTGTACTCGGCCATCGCCTCCTGCAACAGGGTGCGCATCCGGTCCGACGACAACAGTTCGGCGGGGTTGGGGGGCACCGGCCCGCACACCAGCAAGTCGAGGCCGGGGACGTCGGTGGGGTGAGCAATGCCTCGCCACTCCTGCTGGCCGGTCAGGTAACTGACCAGCCCGGCGCTGTCTTTGGCATTAAAAGCCTTGTGAATGCAGGGGCGGCGCATGTCGCCGTCAATGAGCAACACCCGCTGGCCCAATTGCGCCAGGGAAATGGCCAAATTGACAGAAACGGTGGTCTTGCCTTCGCCCGGCTGCGAGCTGCTGATGAGCAAAGAGCGCGGCGGGCGCTCGGCGGTGGAGAGCAAAACAGAAGTGCGCAAGCTACGAAAAGCTTCCGAGAGGGCGGAAAACTGCTGGCCTTCGCGGTCAATTCGATACCACGACTTGCCGCCGCCGGTGGGCTTCAACATGGTACCGGTCTTTGTACCGGTCTTCGGGGCTTTCGGATCCCCGCCGGTGAGCATCTTGCTTCGGCCGGAGAGCCCGTAGACGCCGTAGCCATAGATCCGGCCCCCGCGGTTGTTCAGGGACTCCACCGAAGGGATGAGCGCCAGCGCCGGCGCGTTGAGGAAGCGCTCCACATCCTCCGAGGTCTTGAGGGTGTTGTCGAGATACTCCTGCACAAAGGCCGCGCCCACGCCCAGGCTGGCCCCGAGCAGCACACCCAGGGCGAGGTTCAGGAAGACACGCGGCCGGGCCGGTCGCCGCGGCACTTCCGCCGAGTCCACGACGCGGATGTTGCTGGCCTTGGCGCCGGCGGAGACGCCGGTCTCCTTGAGGCGTTGCAAAAGCCCGTCGTACAACTGTTTGTTGGTGTCCACTTCCCGTTTGAGGATGTTGTACTGCACGGACACCTCAGCAATCTGCTGCGCCTGATGCTGCTGATCTTCGAAGGCCTGACGCAGGAGTTTCTCCCGCTTGAGGGCGGCCTGGTAGTCGTTGACGATGCTGCGGCCGAGGCGCTGCCGCTCCTCGGTAAGCACGCGCTCGATCTCGTCCATCTGGCTTTGCAACTGCTTCACCTTGTAGTAATCGGGAGTGAAGGTGGTGGAGAGCAGGGCGTGTTCCTGCTTGAGCTGCGCCAGGGTCACAGTCAAATCCTGCATCAATTTGTTATCGGTGATTCCCGGCAAGGCTTCGTAATTGCCCGCCTGCACCAACTGGTAGAGAGCTTCTTTCTGATAGCGATTGGCCTGGGCGGCGGTCAACTCGTCCTGTAGGTGCCGCAGCCGCTGATTGACAATGTTTTCCGACGCCCCCTGCTCGCTTTCCAGGAAGAGCAAGCCGTGGGTGCGGGCGTACGCCTGCAACTCTTCTTCTGATTTCTCCAGCTTGCTCTTCAGACCCAGCAATTGCTGGGAGAGCCATTCGGTGGCCTTCTGGCTGGCGGCCCAGCGAGCTTCCAGGTTCTGGTCAATGAAGCTGGCGGCCAGGGTATTGGCGACACGGGCCGCGAGCTCGGGGTCATAGGACTCAAAACTCACCTCCACCAGGCGGCTGCGCTTAACCGGGAGGATGTTCAGGCGAGTGTAAAAGTTCTTCAGGGTCTCCTGATAGGTCTCGGGGTCAATGTCCTCGCCGGCCCCGGCGACGGCGAAGGTTTGCGGAGCGGCCTGGGCTTTCTCTTTGCGGCGCCCCGCCCACCCGGGGGGGGGATTGAATTCGGGCAGCCGGTCGAGCCGCAGCTTTTCAATCACCCGCCGGGCCAGTGTGGTGCTTTGCAGGATGTTGTACTGGGTCTCGAGGTAGGTCTCAAAATAAAAATCAGTCCCCGTGGTGAACAGTTCCTGCAAGTTGGCAATGCCCTGATTGGCTTGCTCAATCTCGAGCAGCGCCGTGGCGCGGTAGACGGGGGTCTGACGCACGGTCCAAAACACCACCAGGGTGAGAAAAACACCGAAGAGGGTCAGTACCGTCCAGCGCCGCTTCTGCAAGACCCGCCAGTAGGCCAGCAGGTCATGCTCATGCTTCATCTCGACTGTGGCATAGGGAGCCGCGACCGCAGAGCGCCGGCGCTCCAGGCTGCGGGCCGCGGGCTCATAGCGCTGAATCTTGGTTTCTTCGTCCACGCTTATCTCCGCCAGACGATGACGCCGGTCACAATGGAAATGGCCGCCTCGCCAGTGCGGTAGAGGGCGCTGCGCGCGGCGCTATTGGGCACAAAAACAATGTCCCGCGGCTGGAGGAGCGGGTCGGTCGCCTTCCCCGCCAGGACCTGGCTGAGGTCAATAGGAATTTCCGAGCGCGCGCCGGTCGTTTCGTCGGTGCGGATGATGCGAGCATGGCGACGCGCCGCGGTTCGGTTCAATCCTTCCGCCAGAGCCAGCGCCTGCAAGACGGAAATGTTTTCGTTCTGGCGGAGCACAAACCCGCCCGCCTTTTTGACTTCCCCGACCACATAGATGACGCCCGCCCGGGTCACTTTGACGATGTCACCCGGGTACACCGCCACATTGGAGGCGGGGTCGCCCGATTCCAGCAGGCTCTTGAGGTTGATGGTGACGGTTTGGCCGGCCATAGTGTCCGGGGATGGCCAATCGGCTGCGGAGGGCGCACGAGAAACGGAGGCGGGCGCTTCCGAGGCGCCCGAAGGCGGGTCGGAGGCCGCGGCTGCCCCGGGCGAGGCGCCGGGCAGGCTAGCGCCGCGCATCACCAGCACGCTATCCCCGGCCTCATCCGCCAGGCCTTCCGCCATGGAGAGCACTTCGAGCAAGGTCCGCGCGCCCCGGATCTGGAATACGCCGGGCTTCTTGACGGCCCCAAAGACGGAAATGGTGTGGCTTTGCATCTCGCGCACGTAGACGCCCACGTGCGGGTCTTTCATGATGGTGCGGCGTAGAAGCTCCTGGAGGACCACTTCGAGCTCCTGCGCCGTCAGCCCGGCCGCTTTGACCGCTCCCACCAGCGGCAAGGAAATCTCACCGCTCGCCGAGACGCGAAGCTGCCGGTTCATCTCCTGAGCTTCAAAAACGGAAATCTCCAGCAGATCTTCGGGACCGATGCGGTATTCCTGAAGCAGCAGAGGAGTGGGGGGCTGCTGGGCGTCGGCCGTTCGCACCAACTGCTGAAGACGCCGGTTCCAGTCTTCCGTGGTTTGCAGCTCCGGAGGCGGAAGAGGTTGAGGGGTCTGCGCGAGGGTTAGCGCAGGCGCGAGCAAAAGCAGACCGTAAACCAAGAGGAACAGGGGAAGAATGTTCGTGGGAGTACCGGGCCCTGAGGACCTACGAGAATACCCACTTCTTGGGGGAAAGAGCATACTCTTGACCGACTCGGCAGCCTGACAAAATGCTACCCCGCTTCGGCGACTCCCGCCCCCCTCAACTTCACAACCTGCTAACACCCCGACGGCAGGGGAACCGCCGGACTGACGGCAGCGAGTGCATCGCATACCTCTTGAAACTGGTCCTGCACAGCAGCCAGGTCGTCCTGCGCAGCCGCCAGGTCGTCCTGCAGATTATTGATGTCGTCTTGGTTTATGAGGTAGGTCGTCAGGGCTGCGCCACCACCAATCAAAGAGGCAAAAATCACGGCCACGCCGGGGCTCATATGGCTGGCGCCTCGACCGGCCGGAGTCGTCGCTGACGTTTCGGTCGTAAGCTCAAACTTCATCACCTTGCCCGAGGGGACGGGGAAAGACCCGTTGGCGGCCACCACGGCGAGGTCGCCGTGGCGAGCAGCCACCAGCAGCGCGTTACCGTCAATGGCCACTTCGTAACTGGCCGGTCCGTTCGGCCGGACCATGATGCCGTGAGCGTTGACGCTAACCACTTGGCCGTTTCCGCTGCGGGCCATGGTCATTCCGCGCTCGAGGGCAACGAGCAGTTCCTGGCCGTTGCCGGTAAGAGTAGCGGCGCTATTGGGGCCGAGGTGAACCTGGTCGCCCTGGGGCAGCAAAACCACGGCCAGCCCATCGAGGCGTGTGGCAACCGTGTCGCCTGAAAAAACGGTGGTCTCCAGCTGTACGGCCCCGCCATTCACCAAGGCAGTGCCCGTGCGTGGCACGACCTTTCCTAGAGCTGTGTTCATGCCCCATACCGGAAACTGAGCCACTACCAGCGTCAGCATCAGTGCGGTTGCTTTTACCATCGTTGAGCGATTCATCGGTCACTAGCCTCCGTAAATAGGGGTTTCTTTCCCACGCCCCCCTGTGGGTACTGCTATTTCATCCTTTGTACCCCTCGGTTGTCAAGCCCTTTGTGTTTCGCAAGAGGGTCCTAGTCCTAGCCCGAACCCGCCACCCGTCGGGACCTTCTAGCGGCCCAGTTTCAAGCTGGATGTGGGGATGCGGCCGCGAAACAGGGCAAAGTCGGCGCTAGTGCGGCTCAAAGAATCATAGGCCAGGCCCTGGGCAGAGTAGTGCACGAGCTCATCCATCAGTGCTTGGCGACGCGCGCCGTAGCTGCGGTGCTTCTCCCAGAGCAAAGAGGAGAGTCCCTCCTGGCGCTCCTCCAAGTGTCGCAAGAATCTCAACGCTTCGCGAGGGTCGTAGCCGGCCCGGGCCATGTAGGCTAGCGCCAGTCGGTCGGCCTGGTCTTCGAGCTCGCGCTGGTAGCCGCCACGGATGGCGCTTTCGACCACGTAACCGAGACCTGCGGTCGACCACCGCAAGGCCAGCAGCTTCTTGCGGTGATAGCCAGATTCGCGCCAGGCGTGCTCCTGGAGCACGTGCGCCAGCTCATGACCAACAGCAAAAGCCAGTTGGGCTTCGTTTTCCGCCAACTGAAACAATCCAGTGTGAATCACCACTACACCGCTGGGAAAGGCCGACGCTTGGCGAGCGGGATGCATGGCCACCAGAAACCAGAGTGGATAGCCGAGCCGCTCGGCCACGTCTGGCTGCTGCCAGAGGGGAGGCTCAAGCCGGGTTCCCAACCGATCCACATAAAGTTGCATTTCGCGGTCATCGAGCAGGGTGTAGCGATTTCCCCCCACGCGCAACACCGAGGCTACCCCTCCCGGATTCTTAGCAAGCAGCACCGTAGGACGGAAATGGTCGTAGAGGGCCTTTTCTCTCTCTTCCAGGCGGTTGGGCTCGGTGGCATACTCCGCCACCTCCACCCACCCCGATTCCATCCAGCGGCCCCGGTAAAAAATGAAGGCTCCCGGCGACAGGGCCTCGTCGGATTCGCTCGCTGCCTGTCCCTCAGGGGCCTGTTCCCGGGAGAGCCGCCGCGTTTTCCCGGAGATCAACAGCTTGCGGCCGTCGGCGAGAATCAGGAGGCCCTCTGGGGTTTCCCGGCGCTCCTCGACGATCGCCGTGCCTTGCACACGGCCTTCCCCGCCGCCGAAAACCACCACTCGGTTAGCATCCAAACCCCCTCCGTTCGCGCCCATTACGCCCGTTACTTCCACCTCCAAGCCCACGAGCAGCATCTCGGTGTAAGGCGCGCCGCCCCGCAGCACGGCGGTGGCGGGCGAGCGCTTGACCAGAAAGCCGTTCTCCAGACGGAAGCTGCCGTCGCTCGACACTTCGAACACACGTCCCCGCACCGACCTCTCTCCGGCACGAGCGAGGGCGAGTCCCAGCAAGGAGGCGGCCACAGCCAGAGCGACGACCGGGAGGCGAGCAGCGTTCATTGCTTCTCCATTTTCTCACAAAGCACCGCGCGTTGACGGAATTGGAGGCCGGGCGTTAGACTAAAAGGCCCGCAGAGGGAGAGCACGCCGCCGACTCCGGGAGAAATCCATGTGCGGAATCGTCGCCTATATCGGACGCCAAGAGGCGGGCCCCATTCTGCTGGACGGCCTGAAGCGGCTGGAGTATCGCGGCTATGATTCAAGCGGGCTGGCGCTGGCCACCGACGCCAAACCCTATCTCGAAAAAGCCGTCGGGCAGATTTCTGAGCTGGAGAAGAAAGTTGCCCGCCGGTTTCCCTCCTCTCATTGCGGCATCGCTCACACCCGCTGGGCCACCCATGGGGGCGTCACCGAGCCCAACGCCCACCCGCACAGCGACTGCCAGGGGGAAATCTTTGTCGTCCACAACGGCATTATCGAAAACTTCGCCCTCCTGAAACAGAAGCTCCAAGAATTCGGCCACCGCTTCAGTTCGGAAACCGACACCGAAGTTCTCGCCCACCTCATCGAAGAGGTCTACCACGGCGACTTGCTGCGCGCCGTCCAGGAGATGCTGCATTTTCTTCAAGGAACCTACGGCCTCGCTGTCATGCACACGCGCCATCCTACCGAGGTTGTGGTCGCCCGCCGCGGCAGCCCCATGGTCATCGGCAAGGGCCACGACCAATACCTGGCGGCCTCGGATCCCCAGGCGCTGGTGGGCCAGGCCGACGAACTGTTCTATCTGGAGGACAACGAAGTGGCGCGCTTGTCTGTCCGCGGCCATGAACTGGTGACCACCGACAACTTCCCCGTCGACCGCTTGAGCGAGCGCTTCGACATCGATCCCACCGTGGTGGACAAGGGGGAGTTCACTCACTACATGCTCAAAGAGATTTTCGAACAGCCGCGCGTGCTGGAAGACACCCTGCGCGGCCGCCTCGACCACACCCACCTCACCGCCAAGCTGGGCGGACTCGAGATGGTGCGCGACCGCCTCGACCGCGCCCGCCACATGGTACTGGTCTCCTGCGGCACCAGCTACCACGCCAGCCTCTACGGCAAGTACCTCTTTTCGGAATTCACCAACCTGCACGTGGAAGCCGAGCTGGCCTCCGAGTTCCGCTACCGCAAAGTGAGTATTGGTCCCGACAGCATCGTGCTCGTCCTTAGCCAGTCGGGCGAAACTGCGGACACCCTGGCGGCTTTGCGGTTGGCCAAGGAGCAAGGGGCGCTCACCCTCGGCATGGTGAACGTGGTGGGCAGCACCATCGCCCGCGAGACCGACGCCGGCGTCTACACGCACGCCGGCCCCGAAATCGGCGTAGCCTCGACCAAAGCCTTCCTGGCGCAGCTCACTTCACTTGTGCTCATCGCCCTCTTGCTCGGGCGGCGCCGCGGCCTGCCGGCCGAGGACGCTCGCCGCCTGATGGCGGAACTCGAAGCCCTGCCGGCAAAAATTCGCGGGGTGCTGGAGCGGGCCGACGAGGTGAAATCGCTGGCCGAACGCTACGCCGGCCACGACCACTTCCTCTACATCGGACGCAAGTACCACTACCCCATCGCGCTCGAAGGCGCCCTCAAGCTCAAGGAAATCTCCTACATCCATGCCGAAGCCTATGCGGCCGGAGAGATGAAACACGGCTCTATCGCGCTCATCACTCCTACTTTCCCCACCGTGGCCCTGGCACCGCGCGACGACGTCTTCCCCAAGGTCTTGAGCAACATCCAGGAGATCCGCGCCCGGCAGGGCCCGGTGGTCGCCGTAGGCAGCGAAGGCGCCGATGAGCTCGACAAACTCGCCCAGCACGTGGTGCGCGTTCCCCTGACGCTGCACGTCCTCTACCCGCTGCTCACCACGGTGGTCTTGCAGCTCTTCGCCTACTACTGCGCCGCCCAGCGCGGTTGCGAGATTGACAAGCCGCGCAACCTCGCTAAGAGCGTCACCGTCGAATAGCGCAGCTAGGCACAGCGCCTTCTGTCTCTTTCGGAAAACCTCTAGCGCCGGCCCGATTTCGCCTTGACAGTTTTTGGGGCCTGCTTATAATTCTCGCGTTAAGCGCAGAGGGTTCACACTCGCCGGAGGGTGCCGGCCCCGCCACTCCTTGCGGGGTCTGAGTTTGACTGAATGACGGCGTACTCAACTCTCGTCCGGTTCATCCGGCCCGTCCGCTACCTACTGAACATCTTCCTCTGGTTGTGCCTGCTCAGTTTCCTGGTGCTGTTTGGTTTGCAATTCATCCACCCGCGGAGCTTGGAGTCCCTGGGGGTTATCCAATTCATCAGCCGCTGGGGAAACGCGGCCGTAACACTGGCCGGGGACCTGTTGAGCTGGAAAACTCCCGCGGCCAAACGCTATCTGCCCCTGGGTCTCGCGCTGGCGGCCTGGGTGGTACAACAAGCGGCCAGCGCCACCTTGCTAGCGTTCCACCGCTGGCTGATCCAGAGAGCTGCGGTGGCCCCGCGGGTAGCGCCGAAACCTGCGCCAGTCGCTGCGCCGGGCGGCCGGCCGAAGACCATGGACATCCAACTCGGAACTCTAGCGCCGGATTCCGAGAAGGCCCGCGAACAACTGCTGAATCGCTACCGGGAAATTGAGCAAGCTCTGAAAGGCGCGCGGCGCAAGGGCTGCACCTTCCTCTCCATCGACATTGTGGGCTCCACGCAGATAAAGGTAGGCGCAGACAACACCGATGTCACCATCAGCTTCCGCGCCTACGAAGATACTCTGAAGAAAATTCTAAAGGAATACGGCGCTTGGAAGCAGGCCTGGACGCCCGACGGGGTGATGATCTGCTTCCTGCAGCGCGAGTTGGCGGTGCGCGCCGCGCAGCGCGTTCTGCAAAGCCTCGAGCATTTCAACAAGACCTACAACCGCTTGCGCACCCCCTTCCGCCTGCGCTGCGGCATCAACGAAGGCGAGGTGCCCATCTACGAGGACTCCGACCTCGAACGCGTGACCGACCACATCATTGACGTCGCCGGGCACATGCAGAAGCAGGCGCGCACCAACTCTCTCTGGCTCAGCGCCGAGGTGTTTGCCCAACTCGCCGACAAGTCGGGCTTCCACTCCACCGGCCAGGAGGTGGACAGCTTCAAGGTCTATGCCTGGTCGCTCGAAGGCCGACCTGCGGTGGCGGCGCCGGCAGCGAAAGCCGCTGCGGCTTCGGCCGCTGCGGGTGCAGCCGTCCCAGCGCAACCCACCGTGGTCTCGCCGCACGCCGGCGCGCCTCAGGCCACGGTGCTGCAAACCCGCGTTCCCCCCGAAGGACCGCCCACACAGATTGGGCGCTACGAGATTGTAAATGAAATGGGCCGGGGCGCCATGGGCGCCGTCTACAAAGCGCTCGACCCCCGCATCGGACGCACGGTGGCCATCAAGGTCATTCTCGCGAAGAATCTTCCCTCCGACGCGCTCGACGAATACAAGCAGCGATTCACGCGCGAGGCTCAGGCCGCCGGGCAGATGACGCATCCGGGCGTGGTCACCATTCACGACGTCGGCGAAGATGATTACGGCCAGCCCTTCCTGGTGATGGAGTACCTCGAGGGAACCCCCCTCGACGCCTTGACTCCGCCCCTGCCCAACGTCCTCGAGATCGCCATCCAGGTCGCCCGCGCCCTTGACTACGCTCACCAGCGCGGCGTCACCCACCGCGACATCAAGCCCGCCAACATCCTTCTCTCCCGGGATGGCCGCGCTAAGATTCTTGACTTTGGCATCGCCCGGCTGGCGGGCACGCAGCTCACTCAGGTGGGACAAATCCTGGGCACGCCCGCCTATATGTCGCCCGAGCAGTTCACCGGCGCCAGCGTGGACGGTCGCAGCGACATTTTTTCTCTCGGTGGCGTGCTCTATTGGATGTGCACCGGGCAGCAGGCTTTCTCCGGCCAATCGCTGGCGGAAGTGGCTCTCAAGGTAATTCAGACCACTCCCAAGCCGGCGCACCAATTGAACCCGTCGCTCCCGCCCGATGTCGATGCCGTCATCGAGCGCTGCCTGGCCAAGGACTCCGAGCAGCGTTACCAGACGGGTGGGGCCGTGGCCGCTGACCTCGAAGCCGTCCTGGCCGGGCGGCCGGTGGTGCATTAGACTCGCCTTCTCCGCCCGCCCTCGGCTACTGTAGTATCGCTCGTGTCGCCGGTGAGCTCCCAAGCCACTTTTGCTTTCACGGTTGTCGTCTGCACACGCGACCGCCCGGCGGAGTTGGAGCGCTGTCTTGAAACGCTGACCCGCTTGCGCTACCCGCGTTACGAAGTGCTCGTCGTCGACAACGCTTCACGCGACCCGCACACATGCAACATCGCTCGACGCCACGGGGCCTCTTACTTGCTCGAACCGGTACCCGGCCTGAGCCGGGCGCGCAACAGCGGTGCCCGTGCGGCCACGGCCGACCTCATTGCCTACATTGACGACGACGCCGTCCCTGAACCTGACTGGCTTTCAGCGCTGGCCCGCGAGTTCGATGACCCTCATGTCATGGCGGTCACCGGCCGCGCGCTCTCGCTTGACTCTGCGCCTGCTTCCAAGCCTCTCGCCACAGGCATTGGTGAACCAGACTTCGGTAGCCCGGAACGGCTGAGCGTGGATGCCAAGACCCCCTACTGGTTTGAAATGGCGAACTTCGGCGGCCTGGGAGTGGGCCGGAATATGGCTTTTCGGCGGCAGGCCTTCGAGGGGTGGCCGGGATTTGACGAGCGGCTGGGCCGCGGGGCACTGCTCGAAGGATGCGAAGAGCACAAGGCGTTCTTCGAGCTGATGGACCTCGGCTACCGCGTCGTCTACACGCCCGCGGCTGTGGTCCGCCATCCGCCTCCGGCAAGCTTCGCGGACCTGCGCGCGCGTCAACTCAAGAGCCTCACGGCCTCGGCCGGCTACTTGATGCTGCTGCTGGTCGAGAAGCAGCGCTACCGCAACGCCGTTCTCACCTATCTCCGCCAAGCCCTGACCGGAACGCGGCGAAGCTGGCGCCCGCCGCCCTCGACACCCCGCCCGCGTATCGCTCCCTGGTGGCGCGTTATGCTGGCCAGCCTGGCGGGTCCCGTTCTCTATGCCCGCTCGCGGCTCACGCAGGCGCGACCGGGGGGCACGTAAGCGCACCTGTCCCTGAGGCTACTGGGGCGGGCTCGCTTGTGAGGGCTCGGCCTGGAGCGTGCGAATGCGCTCCTGCGCCTTGGAAAGCTGCGCAGGCGTCAATTGCCCTGCTAAGAGTTTGACGCGCGCGGCAGATGACCGCACTCCCTTCTCCTCCGCCAGCGAATGCCACGCGTAGGCTTCGATGAGGTCGGGCGCCACACCCAGACCCTTTTCGTACATCAGAGCCAGACTGTTGTATGCCTCGCCGTAGCCGCCCTCGGCCGCGCGGCGATACCACTGCAGCGCCTCCTCGTAATCTTGCTTCACGCCCAAACCGCGCCGGTACAGGCTTCCTAAGCTGTTTTGAGCTGGAGGATTTCCCTGGGCGGCGGCGCGCCGGTACCAGCGCAGCGCCTCTTCGTAATCAGGCTGCACCCCTTGCCCGCGAGCATAGAGCGAACCCAGCTGGTTCTGCGCCTCAGCGTGGCCCTGCTCAGCGGCCTTCTGAAACCACTTGCGAGCCTCGACGTAGTTCTGCGCCACTCCCAGGCCCCGTTGGTAAAGGACGCCCAGATTGCCTTGCGCATCGGGAATACCCAGCTCGGCGGCTTTGCGCAGGAGGGGCGCGGCCTCGGCGTACTTTTTCTGCGCCGTATAAAGGCGCGCCAGCACGGTGAGATTGGCGCCGTAAGCCACGTGCTCTGAGCCAAGGGCTTTCTCCAGAATCCCCACGGCCCGGCGATAGACCGGCACCGCTGCTGCGTACTTGGCCTGTGCCCGGTAGGCTTCGCCCAAAACCAGCAGCGCCTGCGCAAGGGCAGGATCGTCCGCCGACAGGAGTTTCTCCTTGATGGCGAGCCCGCGCTGATAGAGCGGTTCCGCCTCGCTATATTTCCCTTGCGCGTGATAAAGCTGCGCCAGGCTGGCGAGGTTTTGCGCCACGTCGGGGTGGCCCGGCCCCAGGGTTTTCTCCCGCACGGCCAGGGCGCGCTGGTAGAGCGGCTCGGCTTCGGCGAGCCGCCCTTGGGCGCGATAAAGCTCAGCCAGGTTATAGAGTCCGCTGGCGAGGTGGGGATGCTCGGAGCCCAGGGTTTTCTCCCAGATGCTGATGGCGCGCCGATAAAGAGGCTCCGCTTCGGCATAGTGCGCCTGCTTTTGGTAGAGCCCGGCCAAGTTATTGAGGCTCGCGGCCACATCGGGATGCTCGGCCCCGAGAACCTTTTCGCGAATGGCGAGCGCCCGCCGGTAGAGCGGCTCCGCTTCTGCGTACCGGCCCTGGGCATGGTAGAGCAGCGCCAGATTATTGAGACTCGCGGCCAGCTCGGGGTGCTCGGGTCCCCTCTTTTTCTCGATGATGGCGATGGCACGCTGGAAGAGTGCTTCGCCCTCGGCATACTTAAGCTGCGCCTGCTTGAGACCCGCAAGGTTGTTGAGAGGCTGCGCCAGCTCCGGGTTCTCCGGCCCTAAAGTTTTTTCCCAGATGGCGAGCACGCGCTCGAGCACAGGTTCGGCGGCGGCGTAATGGCCGAGCGCGTAGTAAAGGCCGGCGAGACGGTCGAGACTCGCCGCCAGGCCGGGGTGGTCCGGCCCCAGGATTTTTTCGTCATTGACGACGCGGGCGCGCGCATAGAACATCTCGGCTTGGGCGCGCCGGCCTTGCGCCTCGTACAACGAGGCAAGATTCGTGAGACTGGTGTTCAGCCGCGGGTCGGTCGAGCCGAATCCTTCCGCCTCTCGCAGGGCGGCCTGGAACATCTTCTCCGCCTGGGCATAATTCTTCCGGCGGAGGGACTGCTCGCCCGCCTGCGTGTATTTCTGCCAATCGGCGTCCTGGGCGGCAGCAACGACGGCGAAGCACACCACGGCCAGCGCCACGGCACGGCCCATTCTCGCTTTCATTAACTCCCTCGTAACCGACCGTGAACCGAGTCTAGCACAGCGCTTTCGGCCTCAGGCGCCCAGTGCCCGCGCACGAAAAACGTCGCCAGGCTTTTCCTCTGTTATAGTGGCGGCCGTGAGCAAGCCACGAGAGCGAATCGAAGACGCCGACATTCTGGGCGCGCTGGCGTCGGCTCATTCTCCCCTCAGCCTGCGGGAGTTGGCCGCCAAGCTCGACCTCCACGGCCACAACCGGCACCTGCTTAAGAAAGCCCTGCGGCGCCTGCTCGACCGCGGGCGCGTGGCGGAAGTCAAGAACGGCCGCTTCCGGCCGGCGGGCCAACGCCAGCAGGAAGATAAACCCAAAACCCCGAGACCGGCGTCTCCGCCGCCCACCCGCGGCGATGTCCGCGGCCGCCTAGTCGCCCACCATGACGGCTACGGGTTCGTCATCCCCGAAAAACCCATCGCGGGGATGGAAGGCGACGTTTTTATCCCGCCCAATGCCATGGGCGAGGCCATGCACGGCGACCGCGTCTCGGTGCGCTTGCAGCCGGGGCCGGCCGGGCGGCGCGGACGGGGAAAAGTCGAAGGACGCATCGTCAGCGTCGAACGGCGCGCCCACGCCACGCTGGTCGGACAGTTCCACTGCGGCCAGACCTACAACTACGTCGAGCCCTACGAGCTGCGCATCCGCCAGCAAGTGGTGATTCCGCCCGGGGCGGAAAAGGTCGCGGCCGACGGGCACCGCTCGGCACGCGAGCTGGAGGGCGCGGTGGTGAACGTCGAAATCACCCACTTCCCCGATGCGCGCGGGGCGCTGCCGCGGGGACGCATCGTCGAAGTGCTGGGCCGGCCGGGCGACTTCGGCCTCGATGTCGAAATCATCATCCGCAAGTACCACCTGCCCTACATCTTTCCCGACGAGGTGCTGGCCGAGGCTCGCCGCGTGCCGCAGGAGATTGACGCGCAAGAAGCGGTCTACCGGCAGGATTTCCGCCACCTGCCCATCATCACTATTGACGGCGAGGACGCCAAGGATTTCGACGACGCCGTCTACGTCGAGCGCCGCCCCGACGGAAACTATCTGTTGCACGTGCACATCGCCGACGTCTCCCACTACGTGCGCCCCGGCTCAGCGCTCGACCGCGAAGCCCGCCTGCGCGGCACTTCCGTCTACTTTCCCGATCGCGCCGTGCCCATGCTTCCCGTGGAACTCTCCAACGGCATCTGCTCACTAAATCCAAAAATCGACCGGCTGGCGCTTTCCTGCTTGATGGAAATCGACCCGCAGGGCGCGGTGGTAAATCACTGGTTCGCCGAGAGCGTGTTTCGCTCCGCCGCCCGGCTCACCTACACCGCCGTCAACGCCGCGCTCGAAGGCGACCCGGCCACGCGCGCGCAGTACCCCGCTCTGGCGCCCGAGTTTGAAAAAATGAAAGAGCTGGCGCTTATTCTCAACGCCCGCCGCGAACGCCGCGGCTCGATTGACTTCGACCTCCCCGAGCCCCTCATCCGTTTCGACGAGCGCGGCCAGATGATGGGCATCACCCGCAGCGAGCGCAACATCGCCCACCGCCTCATCGAAGAGTTCATGCTGGCGGCCAACGAAACCGTGGCCAGCTTCCTCGAAGGGCAGGGCCTGGCCTCGCTCTATCGCATCCATGAGCTCCCTGATCCGCGCAAGGTGCTTGAGTTCGAGGAGATTGCCGCCACCTTCGGCTACTCGCTTGGCTTCGGCGAGCAAGCCGTGCGCCGCCTGCGAGTCAAGGAGCGGCAGTCGGCTGGCCGCGGGCGGCAGCGGCCGCGCGTTCACGAAGCGCCCGAGCGGCTCGACATCTCCCCGCGTCATTACCAGCGCCTGGTGGAGAAAATCACCGGCCGCCCCGAGGAGCGCATCCTCTCCTACCTGATGCTACGCTCGCTCAAGCAGGCGGTTTATTCCGAGAAAAACCAGGGCCACTTTGCGCTGGCCGCGCCCTGCTACACCCACTTCACTTCGCCCATTCGCCGTTATCCGGACTTGATCGTGCACCGCTTGCTGAGGTGGGCCTTGCTCGAGCTGCGCGCTTCCGAGGTCACGCCGCCTGGCTCCGCGCGAAGTCCCCTCGTCCCCGGCGGCACCGTTCCCCGCCCGCGCCGCTCGGCACCCGAGAAGCCGACACGCGGGCC
This sequence comes from Candidatus Acidiferrales bacterium, assembly GCA_050747425.1. GTDB lineage: Bacteria > Acidobacteriota > Terriglobia > Acidiferrales > 2-02-FULL-67-57 > CAYTXK01. Next base: position 11,559 of record JBOGNW010000148.1, on the reverse strand, counting down.
GCTGGCGCCTGAAGAGCTGGTGGCCATCGCGGTCGAATCCTCGGAAGCCGAGCGTCGCGCCACCGAGGCGGAGCGGGAATTGATTGAGCTGAAGAAACTCGTCTACATGGAGCAGCATCTAGGGGATGAGTTTGACGCCCTGGTCATCAGCCTGGCCCGATTCGGCTTCTGGGTGGAGCTAATGGAGCTGTTCGTCGAAGGCTTCGTGGCGCTGGAAACCCTCGACGCGCGCGCCGACTATTACTTCCGCGAGCCCACCCGCAGCATCGCCCCCGGACGCCGCAGCCAGGTGCCCGATGCCCCAGCCTTCCGCCTCGGCGACCGCGTGCGCGTGCGCGTGGACCGCATTGACCATCTACGCAAGCAGATTCAGTTCTCGGTAGTGAGCAAACTCGCAACTTCGGCCCGATGAAACATCCTCCCGCTGCGGAACAGGCAGACGCGACGCGGCCCACGCTGGCGCGCGAGCTTGGCCTCGCCGACGCCACCGCCATCGTGGTGGGCACCATCATCGGCTCAGGCATTTTCCTGGTTCCGCGCACGGTGTCGCAGCAATTGCCCTCCCTAGGACCGGCGCTGCTAGTGTGGGTGGTGGGCGGCGCCTTGAGCCTGGCCGGGGCGCTCTCCCTGGCGGAGCTCGGAGCCGCCTTTCCCGGCGCCGGCGGACTCTATGTCTATCTCCGCCACGCCTACGGCCGCGCCGCGGGCTTCCTCTACGGCTGGGGCCTGCTGAGCATGATCCATTCCGGCAGCATCGCCACCCTGGCCGTGGCCTTCGGCCTCTATCTTTCGCGGCTGGTGCCGCTCGAGCTGGCAGCGCAGAAGGCAATCAGCGTTGCCTGCGTCTTGCTACTGAGCTTCATCAACTGCTTGGGAATTCGCGCCGGCAAGCGCGTGCAGAACCTCTTCGCCGTGGCCAAGCTTGGCGGCTTGACCGTGATGATTCTGTTGCTCTTCGTGCGCGGACACCCGCTGGAGCTGCTCCCCGAGCAGTTCTGGTCGGGCAGCGGCGCGGGGTTTGCCCTGCTCCCATTCGGAGTGGCACTGGTGGCGGTGCTGTGGGCTTACGAGGGCTGGCACGTAGTCTCTTTCACCGCCGCAGAAATCCGTGAGCCGGCGCGGAACTTGCCTCGCAGCCTCTTCTACGGCACGCTGATCATCATCGGCGTCTACCTGCTCGCCAACCTGGCTTACTACTCGGTGCTGACCGGCGCCGAGATTGCGGCCAGCGACACGGTGGCCGCCACCGCCATGAGCCGCACCGTGGGCGCGGCGGCCAGCGGCTCGATTTCCTTGCTTATTCTGGTCTCGATTTTCGGCGCCATGAACGGCATGGTGCTCACCGGCCCGCGCGTCTACTACGCCATGGCGCAGGACGGCCTCTTCTTCCGCGTCTTCGCCCGCATGAGCGGCCGCTACCGCACCCCCGTGTTCGCCATCCTGGTGCAGGGCCTCTGGGCGTCCGTGCTCACTCTGCTCGGTACTTTCCAAGAACTCTTCACCTACGTGATTTTCACCGCGTGGATTTTCTACGGGGCCACCGCGGCCGGCGTCATTGTATTGCGCCGCGCCCAGCCTGAATTTCCGCGGCCGTTCCGTGTACCGGGTTACCCTTGGCTGCCGGCGGTGTTTACGCTCGCTGCCTTCGGCATCACCGTAAACACCATTGCCGCCGGGCCGGCGCGGGCCGCGCTTGGCATGAGCCTGATTCTTCTGGGCGTGCCGCTATATCTCTTTTTCCACCGAGGCACTCCTGCAGTTCACGCCGGGACGTGAACGGGCGCCGCTCTCGATGCTATACTTTTCCGAGTGCGCCCGTAGCTCAACGGACAGAGCATCGGACTTCTAATCCGAGGGTTGCAGGTTCGATTCCTGCCGGGCGCGCCACTTCCCTTTCGACAATCAGGCGGGGGCGGGTTCCCCCAGAGCGGCCAGGCGCAGCTTGGCCTGCCGGGCGGTTTCGCGCAAGAGCGGATCCGGATGATTGAGGCAGTGGTCGAGGGCCGACTCCAGCGCCTTTAGCCCCATCGTGCCGATGGCATAGGCGCCGCAGGCCTTGAGCCAGGGGTCTTCGCTGTGGATAAGTGTGGCCACGGCTTCCTCGCGGTTCGATACCGAGGCGCCGATGACCTGATTGGCCAGCCGCACGCGCTCACCCATGCTGACCTCGCCATCAATCAGCGGCACCAACAGGTTGCGCATCTGCGGCTTGAAGATGGTGTCAATGAACTCGAGAGCGTTATCGTGCACCACCAGGTTCTTCGACTGGATGCCGGTGTAGGCGCTGTGCAGATCGTATTGGGGAAACAACAGCCCCAGCAGCCGAAAGATGCGCTCCAGCTCCTGGTCCATGGATTGCTTGATGGGGCGCCCCATGGGGTCGTCGAGGTCGGAGCCCAGGGTGCCCAGAACCTGGTAGGAGCGATAGTGCCCCATAATTTCCGCCAGCAGCACCATTTCCACCGTCTGATGGTCCAGCTCGATCCCGGGTTGGTCGCGCTGGACTTTGTTCAGCGAGGAGATAACCCGAAAACGCAGGGTGGTGTCGGTGACCAGAAGGTTCTCTTGCAACGCCAGCGCGGCCGTCTGGGTACCGATGCGGCCCAGCAAGCTGGCGACTTCCCGCCGCGCTTCCATGGGAACAGCGGTGTCGGTGAGACTGTCGCGCAGCGTCCCCACCACGCGGTCGCCGAACTTAGCCAGGGTCTCGACAATGGCGGGGGCCAGGCGCGGCTGGTGCAGGTGCTCAATAAGTGTAGGAATGAAGCGTCGCTTCAGATGCACTCCCGCCGCGCCGATGGCTTCGCACTGCACGTCGGGATCGGGGTCTTCCAGCAGCAGGCGCATCTCTTCCTCGAACTGGTCGGGCAGCACGCTGAGCAGCCGCGCCGCTTCCAGTCGCGTGCGCTGACTGTCGGGCCCGCTCTCCTGGGCCATGGTGCGGAGAATCATCTGTGCCGCTTCCATATTCTGACGCGGTCCGGGACGCGCCAGGAAGGACACCACGCCGGAGCGAATGGAGAAATCGGGGAAGTCGCCCAACTCCTGAATGCGGTCCAGCGGGTCTATGTGCGCATAGCGGGCGAGGTAGAGCATGGCCTCGGTGCGCACCTGGAGGTCGGGATCCTCGAGCAGGCGCTCGACGCGCGTCTGCACCGTTTTGTCCCCCGCCGCTGCCAGGATGGCGATGGCCTTGCGGCGGACTTCGGGCGCGGGATGCGTGAGCAGGTCGCGGATGACCGGATGGGCGGCGGCATTGGGGGAGACTTCGAACAGGCCCAGGGCGTAGAGAATCTCCTGCGGGTCGGTGGCCTGGAGGCTGCTGGCAAAGATTTCCACGGTGGAACGGTCGAGCACGGGGGCTGAGGTTCGCTCCACATCCAAGCGGTGCTCGCGGATGCTCTGGCGCAAGGCCGCCACGTATTGCGTGCGAGCCACCAGCGCCGCGGTAAACCAGCCGGCGATGAAAACAATGTTGACCGCGCTGACCTGCCGCGCGGTGAGATGCAGGTAGGTGGCGAACAGCAACAGGCTTAGGCCCGCCAGGCCGTCCCCCAGCCGCCAGATCACCGTATCAATCAGCGATTTCACCTGTATCTTGATGCCGGCGGGCACAGGCAGATAGAGGAGTTCCACGGTGGACTTGTCAATCGAATAGCGCAGCACCTGGTCGCCACCTTTCAGCACCACCACCGCCACCAGCGTGCCCCACACCATCACGCCGACCGAGCCCAACAGCAGCGCCAGCGGCACCACGAACAAGGTCGCCCCGATCCCAAAGCGGCGCAGCAAACGGGAAGTCAGGGTTAGTTGGAAAAGGAGAGAAGCGATCCCCGCATAGAAATTAAAATTGCCGAAAAAGGCCGCCAGGGCGTTCTTCTCCACCAGGAACTCCTTGGCGATGGCCTTGAACTGCCAGCCGGCGAAGGTGGTCACAAAGGACGACAGGCAGATGACGGCCGCGATGGCCTGCAAGTAAGGCGACGCCAGCACCAGTTGCACGCTGGCCCATAGATTCTTCGGGCCTCCCTTGCCGACGGCTTCCTCCTTCGACTCCTCCCCTTCCTGAGGCGCCTGTCGGCGCCGCCAGAGGAGGATCACCGGCAGGGTACAGAGGGCCAAGAAAGCCGCCACGCCCAGCAGCAAGCTCTCGGTGCCGTAGGCCTGGGCGACGACCTTGGTGAAGTAGCCGCCGAAAATCCAGCCGGAAATTGCCCCGGCGCCGATCAACCCGAAGAAGCGCTTGGCCTCGCGGGTGGTGAGCAGGTAGTTGGCGAAGGTCCACACTTGCGCCGGCGCCAGCACGAAAACGATGCCGACCCAGACGTAAATCACCGGATAGAGCCAGGCTATCTGATAGTAGTCCGCCAGGTACCAGAATAGGACAGCATTCGAAGCAAAGAACAACAGACTGCCCAGGAGCAGGTTGCGCAGATTGAGGTGTCGTGCCAGCCGCAGGTAGCCCGCCACCACGAAGCCGACCATGGCTGCGATGGCCACGTCGGCGTAGGGGAGCTGCACCGCTTTGAAGCGGTCGAGGAACAACGCGTCCCGAGCCGCTTTCGCCACCACGTAGCTGGCAATGATGAGGAAGAGGTAGGAAAAGAGGAACGCGCCTGGCTTCAATTCGCCGGGCTGCAGATTCAGTTTGCGTTCGAGGAAGCGCGTCATTCGTGACGACAGCTCTTACTCGTTAAAGGTGTAGAGGACCGCTCCTTCCCCTTTTTCTTGGATCAGCTGCTCGAAATGCGCCACCAACTCCGCGCGGCGCTTGAGTAAGGCGTCGATCTCCCCCGAGCGCACATAGTCCTTGAGGCGGGCGCGCACGGTGCCCTCATCCAGGGTGCGGAGTTTCTCAAACAGGGAGCGCTCGCAGTGCTGCAAGAGGTTGAGATTCTCCACTTTGGGGTTGCGGCGAAACGCGCGTGTGTGGTCAATCATCCATACTTTCCAGTCCGGGTCGATGAGCACGTTGGGGAGGCTCCGGTCGGTGTTCTGGATAAGCGCGTCGAAAACGTGCATCTCCCACATCTGGTAGTTCCAGCGCGTCTGATCGGGCGGGTCGACCTTCGTTTTCATCTTGCGGTCAAACTCGGTAAAGACCTTCTCGACCCAGATCTGCATCGAGCCGTTCTTCGACGTGCCGCTCGGATCCCAACCCTTCCGCTTGACCGTGGGCGGCACGTTCCTCAGCCCCAGCAGCCGAGCCAACTCGTAGGCGCCAACTTCAAACTGGTAGTCATCCCGAAACCCCATCTCGATCCCTGTCGCCATCTCGGCCTTGGCTTTTTCCTGCTGGATATGGGTGAACTTCGCATTCATCTGCACGCCGTCCTTCTCCAGCAAGGCTTTCATGGGCACTGTAATGCCGGTGCCGATTTCTTTCATCTTCTTGATCTTGGCCGTAGTCAGAAAATTCACAATCTCGTCCTCGGTCTGAAAAGGCAGCGGGCTGCCTTTCGCATCCAGCCACACATGCTTCTGTGGACTCGTCGCTGTCGCCGCCGCAGCCGCCTGCTCTTGCGGCTGTGGTTCCTGAGTGGTCGCGGCTCCCGCGCTCACCCCGGCGAGGGCCGGCAGCAGCGCCACCAGAAGCATCGCCACCATCCACAGGATTCGTTTCTTGCCATCAGTGCGTCTCATTTCGCTCCCCCTTGATCTCTTTTCCCCGCTATGAGGTCTCCACCAAGCCTCGGGGCTTCTTGGGGCCCTAGAGTTTCCTCGTCGGGGGGCAAAAGCAACTTACCCTCAAGAATTGCCCCTTGGTTGCGTCGCATTTTAGGACGCCCCGAGGACGAAGTCAACCCTCCCCGGGACGCGTTGATCGAACAGCCGTAGCCGAGGCGCAGGTCACCCTCTACACCTTGAGCAAGGGGTCGAGAAAGCGCGTCAGGGCCGACGGCAGGGCTTACTGATTCAGAGGATAGCGAGTCGCTCCGTCCGCCGCGGGTTCGAGCAGCACCACGCGCGCGTCCGGATAGATGGCCGTGAATTTGCCTTCCTGAATCTCGAGCGCCGAAGCACGGCCCCCCGGGTAACGGCTGGACAGCATGCCGGTGTCAATGAGTAGCACCTTGCCCCCGAACCGCGTCCGAATGCGGCCGCCGTTTTGCACCGTGTGCCCGGCCACAAACTGGCTTGCCCCCAGCGCAGCCAGCAGCTTTGTGACCTGGGGGGCGCCTTCCTCTTCCGACCACTGCGCGTAGCCGCGGAACCACAGCGGCCCCTCGGCACTGGCGCTGAGCCAGCTCCCGTACCGGAGCAACGCCTCAAGGACTTGCACGTGCCGCTTCTGCTCGGCCGTGGGCTCGGCCGGCTTTTCGCCGGGCTTGCCCGCCTCGGCGGGCTTGGCCTTCATCGCGGCCTGGCGGGCTTTGAGCTCCGCCTGCGCCGCCACCCCCATCTCCTCCAGCGTGAAAAATGGCAGGATGATTTTCTGCTCCACCAGGTATTGCTTATAGGAATCGAACGCCTTCACTTCCTCCTGTATGCGCGTGTTGAGGGCCTCGACCGTCACATTCCCCAGGGCCGGGCTGATGCCCCCGTGCAGAAAAATCGTTGTGCCCACGCGGGCGACCGCCGCGTCCGCGCGCAGCCAGCGCCCGTATTTCCCCTCGGGCGCGAAGGCTTCCCGCTGCTCGAGGAAGCCCAGCGGGTGCTGGTCCATCCACGCCTTTTCGCTCTCGGGGCTGAAAACTGGCTCCTGTTGCCCCAGTGCTTGCGCGCGGCTGCGCCCGAGTTCCTGGTAGTCCTTGTAAGCGGCGGCGCGGCGCTCGGCCGAGTTCGCCTCGGCGTAGTTGGCGTACTCCTCGGGGGGCACGTAGCGCAGGTCGCCGGTCAGGTTCATTACTTCGTGGTTTCCCAGCAGCACGATGACGCGCCCGCCGTCCTTCGGCGCCTGCTCTTCGAGCGCCATCAGCAAGTCCATCACCTGGCGGCCCTGCGTCCCGCGGTCGAGCAGGTCGCCCGTCTGCACCAGGATGGCCGTGCCGCCCGTCCAGTGCTGCTCGGCGTCAATCAAGTCCGCCTGCTGCAAAATGCCTACGAAGGCGTTGAAATCACCGTGTACATCTCCCGCCGCCACCACGCGCTTTTCTGCAACTTCTGCCCCGGCCAGGGACGCCAGTAGCGCCAGCAGACACACCACCACCGCGCACAGGTTTCGTCTGCGGGCATCAGCGCGACTCATTTCGCTCCTCTCTTAAGCCCTTCTCCCAACTCCGAGCCCACCACTACCTTTGAAGCACTCTGGCGCCCCGGCGTTATCCCCGGCCTACAGGCAGGGCGCCAAGCGAAACGGAATCTCCACCAGCACTTCCACGGGCACCGGCGCCCCGTTCTTGCGCGCCGGCGCAAAGCGCGAGTGCGAGAAGGCCTCCACCGCACGCGCGTCAACCTGCCGCTCGACGCTGCGCATCACCGCTACATCCCGCACGCTGCCGTCCGTCGCGATCACCGCGTAGAGCACCACCGTCCCCTCTACGCGCTCCCAGCGCGTCTCGCTCGAGTAGCACGGATCCACTTTCCTCACTACCTCGGGCGCCGTCAGTGGCACGTCCGCTCCTGCGGGCAGGGCTGCGCTGTCGCCGGTATATTCGGCGTACTGGAGCAGCCAGCTCGACGACTGGCTACCCAGATTGGCGATAAACACATAAGTAAGATAAACGCGCCGCCGCCCGCTCTCCGCCCCGCTGCCTTGCGACCCCGGGTGGATGGCGGCCATCAGTTCCCGGCCCCGTTCCTCGGGCGATTTCTTCCCCACCGGGGGCGGCGCGGGTGGCTGTGCTTGCTTCTGCACCGGTGCCGAAACTTGTGGGCGTGGCGGAGCTTGGGGAGCCGCGGGCGCCCCGGGGCCAACATCACCCCCGGGCCCGACTATCACCGGGCCAGCGGGAACAGAACCCGCCGGCGCCACAAAAATGTCCGGAGCTTCGAGCCCACCGCGTGGGCCGCCCGCCTCGCCTCCCGGGCCGCCGCCGCTGCCGCCCTCCGCTCCCGGAACTCCTCCCGGGACGCCACCCGGGCTTCCCTGGCCCGCATAAGGCCCCGCCACGATACGCGCGCGCAGGTTCCCCTCCGGCAATCGCAGCACCGCCGGCGGCGCCGAAGGGTTGGCGCTCAAGGCCAGCAAGCCGGGCGCGGCTAGGTCGCCGCTCCGTGGCGACCCCAGGGGCGCGCTCACTTCCGGCGCGTCGAGCCGCCCTCGCTCGCCCTTTTCGGTCGGCAAGGTGAGGCGTGCCAGCAAATTCTCCATCCGAGCTTTTGCCAGCGCCAAGTCGGCGCGGCGCCGGGGCACCGGAGGCGCGGGAGCCTGCGGCGGCCCGCTCAGGTCCAGTGGCGCGTTCGGTACGCGCAGCCGCCGCAGATCAATTTCTTCCTGCGCCGGCGCGGGCCCGGGCGGCAGCACCATGTTGGGCAGCTTCAGGTTTCGCGTTTCCACGCGAGCTTTGTCGAGCGCGAACTGCTGCAAGAGTGTCTGCGTGGGGTGGTTGGGCTGGGCCGGCGTTGAAACCACCGCTTGTCGCTGCATCACTTGCGCGCCCAGCGGCGGCAGCGGCTGATTGGGTTCGCCGCCAGGACTCGGCCGCCGCCGCACCTTCCGCTTGGGATAAATCGGCGGCAGCACCCGCGAGTTCGAAAGCCATTTCGCCGGCTCCTCGACCGCGACGGTTTCCGGCTTCGGCGCCGAGACCAGGGAAGTCAAAAAATCGGGCAGCGGCGTCACCAGAAGGAACAGGTGAAAACTCAGCGACAACGCCAGCGACTGGCCGCTAATCCCCCGGGGAAGTTCTACCAGATGGAACGGCGCCGGCAGCTCGGCCAGGCTGGCTTCCGGTGGCGGAAGGAGTCTTGAAAAAAGTGGCATCAATCACCCGCAAACCGCCGCACTTACGCCGGAAGACAGCCCGGATCCGCCCCCGCCCATTGTCCGCGAACCACTTAAATCCGTCAAACGCGAATTGTTCCAATCTTGACTTCGGGGAGTGGGGAGGGTACCATCCGCTTAGAACTGTTTTAGTTAGCAGGCCGCAGAAGCAGAGGGGGAGCGGGGGTAAGGCCAACTGGTCATGGGTTACTCGATGGCAGGCCTGCTTCTGCTACTTCTACAAGCCGAAACGGCGGCTCCCCTTCCCCCGCCGGTGGATCCGGTTCTCTACTGGCTGCGTCGCGGTTCGATCGCGGCCGCTATCGCCAGCCTTCTCATCGTTTTCCTCTTGATGTTCGCGCAGCGGCGCCTGAGCGAGAACGTTGTCAAACTGCTATCGCTGGGCGGCTTGGTTTTGTTGCCGCTGGCCTGTCTGGGCATGGGGAATGTTGTGGGGATGGCCCAGGCGAAAAAAGTGGAATTCTGCGGCTCCTGCCATCTGACCATGGCGGTTTTTGTGAACGATATGAAGAACCCGGACAGCCAAACGCTGGCGTCCCTGCACTACCGGAACCGGTGGATTCCGGATGCGCAGTGCTATGGTTGTCACGCTTCCTACGGGATGTTTGGCGACGTCAAGGCCAAGATGAAGGGCCTAAACGATGTGTACAAGTATTACACCCACACCTACAAGATTCCCATCCAAACTCACGAGCCCTACCAAAACGCCGAGTGCCTGAAATGCCACGAGAATGCTCCCAAGTTCGTGCACCAGGAGGCGCACGCGGAGCTTTTGCCACAGATCCGCAGCGAGGAGTTTCGCTGCATCGATTGCCACGGCCCGGCCCATATGGAGCAGGTAACTCATGAAAGTTCTCTCCGCCGGTAAAAAACCCTACGCCGCCCGGGTGGGCCTGCGGGTCAGCGAGGGCCTGACCCTGGGAGGCCTGCTGCTGGCCTTGAGTTCGATGGTCGAAACCACCGGGCTTTCCTTCACTCTCCTCAACCTGATCGGCACGCCCATGCTGCTGCTCTCGGCCGCCATCGTGATGTTCCTGCTGGTGGATGACCTGCGCACGCGCTACAGCCTGTTCAACACCGAGGCCTATGAGGCCGGCGAAATCATCATTGACCAGGGGGACCCAGCCGACCGGGCCTACTTCATCCAGAAAGGCGAGGTGGAAGTCATCCGCGAGGAGAACGGCAAGCGGACCCGGGTGGCCCGCATGGGGGCCGGAACGTACTTTGGCGAAATGGCGCTGCTGAAGCGCGAAGCGCGCCGCACGGCCACCATCCAGGCCGCCACGCAGGTGGAACTTCTCGTCCTGGGGAAGGAGAACTTTTACCGCCTGCTGGACGCCATTCCTTCCCTGCATGAAGAGTTCGCCTCGAGGTCCGCCGATCGAAAAGTTGAGGGAGAAGAGCTTCCGGCCGGAAAGGAAGCAGAATGAACCCGCGGCGCGGCTTGCACAGATGGTTCGCCCTGCCGGTTCTGGCCCTGCTGGTGTCCGCCGCCGCCGAAGCGCAATCGCTGGGCGAAGCAGCGCGGCGGGCTCGAGCCAAAAAGAAGCCTTCCGCCACCCTGGTGCTGAGCAACGAAGAACTGCAAGCGCCGTCCACCGAGATCAAGGTGGCGGCCGCGCCCGCCAATACGCAATCCCTGGGCGAGGCGGCGCGCCGGGCTCGAGCGCAGAAGAAGGCCCCCGCCACTCACGTACTGACCAACGAAGAGCTGGAGGCGCCTTCCACCGAGATCAAGCTGCGGCCTCCGACTCCCCGCGGAACTTCCGCGGCCCGCACACCCTACCGGCCCGCGCCCAACGGCCCCATCATTGTCGTGCAGCCGCGGCCCGGCATTGTGGTCCCTTCCGCCCCGCCGCCGATTCCTACCCAAGTCCTCGCCCTGCCGGCGACTTCCGCTCCTCTAACCTCGGCGGCTCCAGCCGCTCCGGTTACTCCAGAGCCAGCGGCGAGCGAGCCGGCAAAGGAGACTCCCGACGCGGCGGCGGCCGCCGCCGAGCAGTTGCGGTCCGACCCCACGCCTGATGAAATCAAGCCGGTGCGCACCCGCTGGCGCACCTACAACCTGGAAGGCTTTCCCGCCTATCAGTACAACCCGCTCGACCCCTATCACCAGAGCGTGCTCAAGGCCGATTACCCGCTCTCGGGCGACTGGTTTCTGGAACTCAACGCCTTGAATACGGTGGTGCATAAATCGCGCCGCAACCTCGATTTCAGCCGCCGCTTCGCCGACCAGATTCCCATTGCCCGGGGCGGGACGTGCGTCCCGGTCCCGCTAGACCCTACCTCCTGCCCGGTGGCCTTTTTCGGGCACAACAGCTTCTTCGCGGAAAACCTGGTTTTCGGGGGCGAGTTTCGCCTGCGCGACGATACTTTTGTCCCCTCGCCTTTCCGCTTCCGCATCAACGGGGTCCTCGACTACAAGAACGACATCACCGCCTTCAACGACGGGTCGGATGGCAACGGGCATCTCTTCGACGCCTTTGCGGACATCCGCGTAGCTGACTTGGGCCACAAGAATTTCGACCTGCTGTTTCTCCGCGCCGGGCTCCAGGGTTTCCGCTCCGACTTCCACGGCCTGATTTTCAACGACGTCGGGCTGGGCGGACGGCTCTTCGGCGAGGGCAAGAAGAACCGCCTCCGTTACGACCTCGCCTATTTCAAACTCTTTC
>JBOGNW010000147.1:0-10544 GCA_050747425.1 Candidatus Acidiferrales bacterium | reverse complement strand
GGCTCCGGTATAATCTCGCCCGCCTGTTTTCCCAGGAGGACCTATGCGCCGCTGGCCCCTGTTCGGGCTTTTCCTGTCTGTTGCCGCCCTGGCCGTTCCCGCCAAGGCCCAAGATCGCTGGCTGGCTATCGAAGGCGGCACGGTGTTCGACGGCACGGGAGCGGTTCAGGAAAACGCCGTGATTCTCATCCGCAACCAGACCATCGAAGCCGTCGGCCCCGCCGACAAAGTGCGGATTCCCGCAGGCGCGCGCCGGCTCGACGCCCACGGCAAGTTTATTTTGCCCGGCTTCGTGGATTTGCACTTCCACTTCGACCCGCGCTCTTCGCCCTGGCTGCCGCTGCACTTCCTCGCCAACGGCGTCACCACCCTGCGCGAGATGGGCAACTGGATCGAAGACGACCAGAAATGGCTCGCCGATATCCGCGAGCGCAACCTGCCCGCGCCGCGCTTGCTTTACACGGGACCCTTGCTCGACGGCACGAACCCTGCCTATCCCGATGGCTCGCTGGTGCTGCTCGACGAGGCGGACGCCCGGCGCGTCGCGCGCGAGTTGATGGACAAAGGCGCCGCCTCCCTCAAGGTTTATTTCCGACTGCCCCTGACTTTGATGAAGGCCGTCATCGAGGAAGCCGACCGCCGCCAGGTGCCCGTGCATGGCCACCTGGAAATCGTGGACGCGCGCGACGCCATTGCCCTCGGCCTCGACGGTCTCGAGCACACCACTTCGCTCGGCCGCGCCCTGCTGCCCGCCCAGGAATCGGAGGCTTTCCGCCAGGCGGTGTTGCGCGACAGCGCCGCCCGCGGACCCGGCCGCCGTCGGGTATGGGCGAAGATCGACCCCGCCGGTGAGCGCGCCACCGCTCTCATTGACCTGATGCTAAAGCAGAAAGCGAACCTCGACGCCACCCTGGCCGTGTTTGAGCCGCCCCGCGGGGTGGAAGGAAACGAAGAACATTGGCAGGCGGTGCACAAGATGGCGGACTTCACGGTCCGCTATCATCGCGCCGGCGGGCCGGTCACCATCGGCTCGCACGGCGAGGTGGCCAATGCCGAGTCGGGCTTCGCCTACGACCGCGAGCTTGAAATGCACGTCGAGGCGGGGATGTCGCCCGCCGACGCCCTCCAGGCGGCCACCCGCGTGGGCGCCGCTGCTTTGCGGCTGGACGACCGCGGCGTGCTGGCCGCGGGCAAGCTGGCCGACCTGGTGCTGCTCGACGCCAGCCCGCTGGAGAACATCGCCAATGTTTCTCGCGTCCATGCCGTCATCCTGGGAGGGGAAATCCTCGACCGCGCCGCCCTGCTGGCCACCCGCCCGGCGCGCACGGGTGCACCCCCCTTGCAACCAAAGAAATAGCCAAGCTCGAGGGCAGAATCGCTCGACATCAAGCCGTAGGCAAGCTAGGATGGTTTTACCGAGTGGGAGAAGTGGCCCAGAAGGCCGGGCGGACCCCGATCCGGCGGAACCAGCGAGGCTGAGAGCAGGCTGAGTGGAGTTGGAATGGCTGAGGAAAAAGCCCCGGAATACAGCACGCGCCGCCGCAGCGAACGCCTCTACCTGACTATTCCGATTCGCGTCAGCGGCACCGACCCGCGCGGCCGCGATTTTACCGAGGACTGCGTGTCGGTGGATGTCTCGCGCCACGGGTCGCGCATCCGCCTGATCCATCCGCTTACCGTGGATGACGTCATCCGCATACAGAATCTGAAAAATGGATTGGTGGCTTCCTTCCGTGTCATCGGCCGTGTGGGGGAACCCAACCCCGACGTCGCGTATGCCGATTGGGGGGTGGACGGCGTGGACCCGGCGGTGACCATCTGGGGAGTGGAACTGAAGGATAACCCCACGGAGGATATCGCCTCCTCGGCGCTGCTGCGGTGCAGCGCCTGCCTGGTGGTTTCCTCTTTTCTCTTGACTTACACAGAATTGGGGGCGGTCGCGGCCTCCTCTTTCATCACCCGCGCCTGCCCGCGCTGCCAGCGCGAAACGCTGTGGTCGTTTGTGAGTTCCGACCGGCGGGCCTCCCCCGTGGCGGAGATGAGGAAGTCAGTTATGGAGCAGATCGAGGAAGAGCGCCGAGCCCAGGACCGGCGGCAGGAGACGCGCTTAACAGTGGAAGTTCCTATCCGCATCCGCAGCACCTACGGCGAGGAAGAGGTCACCAAAACGGTGAACCTCTCGCGCAAGGGAGCGCGTTTCACGAGCGCCAAAGAATACGCGGTAGGCAGCATGGTCTTCGTGGCCGCGCCCTATAGGGAAGGCCAGGATCCGATCGAAGTGAAAGGCACCATCGCCCACGTGGAAGAGCTTTCGGGCTCGCCCAAAAGGCTGGTCGGGGTGAAGCTCTACGAAGTCCGCTTCGAAACCAAAGACAGCAAGGGATAAGCAGGCCGGTCGCGGTTTCCGAAACCCAACCGAATTCTCTATCTTGTTGGCTCGTCTTGCCTTTTGTTAGCTCTTGTTGCCTGGTTTTGCCTGGTATTTGGGCGCTAATGGTCCCAAGTTGTTCCTAACTTTTTCGTGCGGCTCTCAGGGTTTCAGATGCTCCTCGAAGTAACGCCGAATCGATTCCAACGCATAGGTGCGACTCGCTCCCTCGAACCAGTGAGACTGCTCCGGCAGAACGATCAAGTCGTAGGGTTTGCCCGCCTGGATGAGCGCTTCCGCCATCTTCATGATGGAGGCAAAAGGCGTATTCAGATCACTCGTGCCCATGATGAAAAGCAGCTTGCCTCGTAGATTCGCAGCCCTGCGCGGATTGGAAGCGTATTCATACCCCTCTCTATTGTTCTCGGGCAAATCCATGTAGGGCTCGAAGTCGTCCCTGTCCTGGTTACCAGCAACAGCAACCCCCACCTGATACACTTCAGGAGCGAGTAGGAGCGCCCTGACGGTCAGGTAACCGCCAAAGGAGTGCCCAAAGAGTCCCACTCGGGTCAGATCCATGTAAGGTCTTTTCTCTGCCAACTGCTGGAGCGCGGCCACATGGTCGGGGATCTCGTGGCGGCCAATACTCCCGTAAGCCACGTCCTGAAACTGCTTCCCCCGATCGGTGGTTCCGCGCCCGTCAACCATGAACACGATAAAGCCCAACTGGGCCAGCGCCTGGGCGTGCTCCCCGTGGAACTCCATGCGCCCGAAATGGCGGTGAGTGAACCCGTGCTGTACCTCGCTAAATTGCGGGCCCCCATAGATGATCTCGATCACAGGATATTTTCGTTTCGGGTCGAAATCGTAGGGCTTGTAGAGAACCCCGTATAGGTCAGTTTCGCCATCCGCGGCCTTTACCACAAATTCTTGGGGCGGGCGCCACTTCAGTTCCTTGATCAGACCTTCGATGTTCGTCTCGGCGAGCGTGCGAAGCAGCGTGCCGTCGGCACGCGTGAGCTCCACTCGCGGCGGCCGGTCGATACTGGAGTGCGTGTCAAGAAAGAATTCCTTCGAGGGTGCGAATCGAATTTCATGTTGACCGTTGCCTTCGGTCAGCTGCCTGAATCCTTTGCTTTCTAGGTTTACGCGATAGAGATGAGTGTCGTAGGGGCGTTGCGGGTCACCATGGGCGCTGAAGTAGACCCAGCCGGCTTTCTCGTCCACGGCAACGACTTGAACCACCGGAAACGCGCCCTCCGTCAGCCGCCTAATTAGCTTGCCCTTGAGGTCATTTAGGTAAAGGTGCCTCCATCCGTCACTCTCGGACATCCAGATGAACCTTTCTCCGCCGGGCAAGAGAGTAAAAAGCAGCGGCCAAATTGGCTCGATTCCTCCAATGAATGTTTTTTGCGTCTCTATCAGGATCAGCCGGGTGGATCCGTTTACAGCATCGGCAGCCAACACCTCCACTTTTTTCATCGCTCGGTTCACTCGGCGGAAAAGCAGTTCGGAGCCGTCAGGGCGCCACCCGATGATGCTGAGGTAGTGGTCGGTGTCTTCTCCGCTATCAATTCGGACTGCTCCCTTGGCCCTAATATCCACGGCATACAGTTCGACCCGCGGCAATGGCTCGCCAATTCTCGCCGGGGAGGCTAGGGAAGGAAACCATTCCACTTCCACGGTGGACTTCAACCAGTGTACGACTGGCATTTTCATATTTTTGCGCGAGTCTACTTTTCGTATTGCGAGTTTTGAACTGTCAGGAGACCAGCGCGCGCCGGGGAGCTCCCACCCGAAGTCCTCCATACCGTCGCTGGTCATCTGAATGGCGCGGCCATCCAGCCTGGAGCGCAGCCAAAGGTTGTGGTCCCTCATGCTGGCAAACCAGCTCCCGTCGGGCGAGGGCAGCTCCGTTACATCCGGCCAACCGTATACGCCTCTGCGCACTACCTGTGGCACTAGGCGGCTTTTTTCTTCCTCGGACAATACAGGAGCGTGCCTGACCTGGTAGGTCTCTAGCTGGAGGATGAACTCCCCCTCTTCGACCGTGAACTTCACCCCCTTTTCACCCTCAACGAATTCGAATTGCGTGAAAGGCAGGTCTCCGTAGGGCGGCTCGTGACCAAGCACAGAGGTGAGCGCTTTGCGCAGGCGCGCCGTATCGAACAAGGGCGCCTTCGTGTTGGCCCTGGGGTCAACCTTCCAGATGACCGTGTTCGCTGGGGCGCCCTCCGTGTACCAGAAGCTGCTGCCGTCGGCCATCCAGTGCGGCTCAATCGAGCCGCCCTTGACGTAGGAAGCAAACTCCAGATACCGGTAGTACATCGCCTCCCGCTCGGACTGCACCAGCTGTTGAGAGCGGACCGCAAGCGAGAAAACTCCTAGGAAAATGACGGTAAGCAATGCTTTCTTCACGGCGACCTCCTTACGTAACCGGACTTCCCATCGGGGGAGAGGGACAGCGCACCGCCCGAACGAAGAGTGTTTTCGCCGAAGACTAAATGCCGCGCGCAGCCTTGTCAAGGAAGCTGGAGGCGCGGGCGGGATTCGAACCCTGCCTGCGGCAGGGAGACCGGGACTGGAGGTCTTGCAGACTCTCGGAAGTTCTTGTTCTTGCCATTGTTACATCTTGCTGGCTGGTCTTACCTGATATCCGGGTGTTCCCAAGTTGTTCCCAACTTCGCAAGACCGCTGCTCATTTGCAGTTTTCGTTGAATGCGCGCTTGTGCTAACCTATTGCGTAGAAAAAAGTTGTACGTGGGGCTGTAGCTCAGATTGGATAGAGCAGCGGTTTCCTAAACAGCGGGCTGAGGACCTGCTCTGACCTCCTCCCCAGAATCAAGAGCAAACGCGAAACAGAGGACGCCGGTGACGCAACTGGCCCGCACGCTGCGCACTCTCGACTATTTCACCCTGGGCTTCGGCACCATGGTCGGAGTGGGCTGGCTGGTGCTGATGGACGATTGGCTCACGCGGGGCGGCCCGCTGGGAGCCATCCTGGGGTTCGTGGTGGGGGGCGCGGCGTTGCTCCCCATCGGGTACGTCTACGGCCGGCTGGTGATGGCGTTGCCGGACGCCGCCAGCGAGGTGGCCTACACGGGAAGCGTGTTCAGCGAGAACGTAAGTTTTGCTACGGGCTGGATGATGATGCTGGCCTACCTGATCGTCTGCCCGTGGGAAGCGGTGGCGATCGGGAAGATGGCGGCCTATGTGTTCCCCGCGCTCGACACCGGTCAGCTCTATCAGGTGGCCGGCAAGCCGGTCTATCTGCCGCACCTGGTGCTGGGGCTAGGCCTGACGGCGGCGATTACCATCCTCAACTATCGCGGCATCCGCTCTAGCGCCACCTTCCAGAACTGGGCGACCTTCGGGCTGCTGGGGCTGTTCGCCGTGGCAGCGGTGCAGGGAGTGGGGCGCGGCGCGGCGCAAAACTTTGCGCCGTGGTTCAGCCACAGCGGCTGGGTGTCCGTGCTGCTGGTCTTGCAGGTGGTTCCCTACTACATGACCGGGTTCGAATCGGTGCCCAAGTGCGCCGAGGAGGCCAGCCCGGAATTCCGCACCGGAGGATTCTTTCGCGCGATTCTGCTGGCGATCGTGATCGGGATCCTTTTCTACGTTGCGGTGATTGCGGTGGTGGCGTTCCTGGCGCCCTGGCCGACGCTGGCCAACTCGCGGTTTGCGACGGCGGTGGCGTTCGAGCGGGCGCTGGGAAACCGGTGGGGGGTCAACCTGCTGTTGGGGGCGGCGCTGCTCTCGCTGGTGAAGATCTTCAACGGAAACTTCATCGCCGCCAGCCGGCTGCTGTTTGCGCTCGGGCGGCGACGCCTGGTGGACCCGCGCCTGGGCCGCGTGCACGAGACCAATCGGACCCCCGTGGTGGCCATCGTGGCTGTGGGGGCGTTCACCGCGGGGGCGGCGTTGCTGGGCGAGTCCATTCTGGTGCCCATCTCTGAAGTGGGAGCGCTGGCCTCGGCGGTGGGCTGGCTCGGGGCGTGCGCCGCTTACGCGCGCATGGACAAGCGGGTCAGCGAACGCTGCATTGCCGCCGCCGGCCTGTTCGTCAGTAGCTCGATCATTCTCATCAAGCTCTTGCCGTTTGTGCCCGGGCATTTCACAGTCTATGAGTATGTGGTGCTGGGGCTGTGGTGCCTGGCGGGGCTGGCGCTGCGGCAGAGACATCAAAGGGCGGAGGTGGCCGGATGAAAAAGTCAAAAGGTTCGAGCGAGTGGCCGAAGCCGGCGGATGCCATGGTGTACCCGCGCTTCGCCGGGGTGCCGACCTTCATGCGACTCCCGCACATCACCCAGCCGGAAAAGCTCGACGTCGCGCTGGTCGGGATCCCCTTCGATGGCGGCACCACCTACCGCCCGGGGGCGCGCTTTGGGCCGCGTCACATCCGCGCGCAGTCGGCCCTGATCCGTCCTTACAACCCGGCGACGCGCACGAATCCGTTCGCGAAGCGGCGCATCGCCGATTTCGGCGACCTGGGCGTGAACCCGTTTTCGATCGAGGACACTTACCGGCGCATCGAGGAGCAGCTCGAGCCGGTGCTGCGCGCCGGCGTGCTACCGGTATCGGTGGGCGGCGACCACTCGATATTGTTGCCCCTCCTGCGGGCCATCCACAAGCAGCACGGCCCGGTGGCGCTCGTGCAGCTCGACGCCCACCCGGACACCTGGGATGAATACTTCGGCGTGAAACATTCGCACGGAACGCCCGTGCGACGGGCGGTGGAGGAAGGGCTGCTGGCCGAGGGCGCCGTGGTGCAGATCGGGTTGCGCGGCCAAGTCTATGGCGAAGAAGACTTCGATTTCTGCCGCCAGCACAAGATCCAGATGATGACGACTGAGCAATTCCATGCCAAAGGCACGGCGGGGGCGAAACGGTTGCTGAAGAAATTAGGGCGGCGGCCAACCTACCTGACGCTCGACATTGACGTAGTGGACCCGGCCTTCGCACCCGGCACGGGCACGCCGCAAGTGGGCGGGTTGTCGAGCGCGCAAATTGTCGAGTTGGTTCGCAGCCTGCGCGGGCTGCGGCTGGTGGGCTGTGACCTGGTCGAGGTGTCGCCGCCCTATGACAACGGGGAAATTACCTCGCTGCTGGCCGCCAACCTGCTCTTCGAGATCCTGTGTTTGCTGTGAGAGCCGGCCGAGAATCTGAGGCTCCCCTACTTCTCGGGGCCGGCGAAGAAGCGCCAGGGCACATCGGCCAGGCACTCCCCTTCGGATTTCCCCACGCGGTAGGTGTCCTGCGTGTAAAGGCAGACAGTGCCGTCTTGGTCCACGACCTGGGGATGGAAAGCGAGAACCATGTTCTCGCGCAGCTCGGTGTGGTCGCGGGCGCCGATGGAGGGATACTCGAGCATGGTGGTGCCGATGGAATGCCCCGAGAGGTGCCCGAGAGCGAAGCCGTGCCGCGCGAGAATATCGGCAAAGGCGCGGTGGACATCGCTCGCCCGCCGGCCTTCGCGCATCTCGCGACGTGCGGCCTCCAGAGCTTCGGGATAGACCGCGGCCATGGCTTTGGTTCGTGCGCCGAGCGCGCCGCGGATGAGGGGCCGCGAAAACTCCACCCAATAGCCCTCGGCGTTGCCAATCTCGAGCGAATAGAGCAGCAAGTCGTCGGGATTCACCACGCGGCCGCCGGGAACTTTGAAATGCGCCTCCGCCTCTCCGTGGGTTCCCGATAAGACGATGTTCATCATGCGCGGGCCGGCCCCCCGGGCGAAATACCACTCCACAGCGGGCGCCATGATTTCCGCCTCGGTCTTTCCGGGCTCATAGGCTTCCAGCAGGCGGCGAAAGCCCTCGACGATGATGCGCATGCTGTCGCGGAGGGCGTCGAGCTCTTCGGGGCTTTTAACGGCACGCGCCATGTCAAATTCGTAATCGAAGGGGACGAGCTCGAGGCCGCCCGGGGCCAGCGCGCGGTAGTCGCGCACCGTCATAATGGTGTCGAGGCCGTAAACCCCCAAGCGCTTCCAGCCGTGCCCGGCCGCGTAGTCCTGAATCCAGGCGCCGGGCACGTCGGCCCAGACGTGCTCCTTCACCCAGGGCTTGCTCTTGTCACCGATCCAGCGTGCCTCAGTGGGGAAAACTAGAACTGCCTCGCCGGCGAGCGGCAGCAGGACATACAGGTAGCGATGGACAATCTCGAACCCGGAAACATATCGCACCGCGCCTTCGAAGCCCGTATACTCGTTGCCGCAAACGATTAAGCCCTCGAGGTGCGAGGACTGCATCCGGGCACGGATGTTGTTGTAGCGTCGTTCGATTTCCGCGCGGCTGGTCACGGGCGCGAACACTCCACGGGGCAAGAAAGGGTAAGCTACACCCAAGGCGGAAGCCATGAAAATCTGCATTCTCGGGTGCGGAGCGGTGGGCAGCCTTTTCGGCGCTCATCTGGCTCGGCAGGGCGAAGCGGAAGTTTACGCGCTCGACGTCTGGCGGGAGCACATGGAGGCCATCAACCGCAACGGCCTGCGCCTTTCGGGCGCGGCCAGCTTTACGGCTCGCCTCAAGGCCACCACGAAGGCCGAGGAGATTCCCCGCTGCGATTTCGGCATCGTGGCCACGAAGAGCCTGCACACCCGCGCCGCCATCGAGCGCGCCGCGCAGGTTTTTGATGAGAACAGCGCTGTTTGTTCGGTGCAAAACGGCGTGGGAAACGAAGAAATCTTGGCCGAGTACGTGAAGTACGTCATCCGCGGCACAACGTTTCCCGCGGGTCACGTTATCGAGCCGGGCCACGTGAGCTTTGACATTAGCGGCGACACCTGGATTGGCCCCTTCGAGCCGAGTGGGACGCCAATAGTGATGGTGCGCACGCTGGCGGAAGTACTCACGCGAGCCGGAATGAACACGGTGGCGCTGGAAGATGCGCGCGGAGCTCAGTGGACCAAGTTGATTTTCAACGCGGCCACCAACCCTGTGGGGGCTCTTACCTTGCTGCACCACGGGGCCGCGACTCGATTGCCTCCCACGCGAGAACTGTTCGAGGCCCTCATCGAAGAAGGCGAAGCGGTGGCGCGCGCGCATGGCATCGGTTTGCATGGCGACCCGCGTGCGCTGGTCGCGAAGGGCGCCGCGGCTCCCGGCCAGCACAAGGCTAGCATGCTCCAGGACGTCCTGGCCCGCCGTCCCACGGAAGTGGATTTCCTGAACGGCGCCATCGTAGCCTGGGGCGAGAAGGCGGGCGTGCCCACGCCGCTCAACAAAGCTCTCTGGGCCCTCGTCAAAGGCCTCGAGCACTCGTGGGCGAATCCATGAGCGTCCCCTTCCGCATCGGCGTCTTGCAGTTGAGCATGGAGCCGCTGGAAGAAACCGTGCGCATGGCCCAGGCTTGCGAGCAGGCAGGCTTCGACACCTTTTGGCTGGCGGAAGCCTACCCGTGGTGGCGCAAGCATTCGATGGAAGCCCGCTCTTCGACGGCGCTCACCGCTATCATCGCCCGCGAAACTAAACGGATTGTCATTGGCTGGGGCATCGTTTCGCCCTACACGCGCCACCCCATGCAGATTGCTATGGAAGCTCGCGTCTTGCAGGAAGCAGCCGGCGAGGGCCGTTTCTTGCTCGGGCTGGGGGTCTCGAAGATTTTTATGAAACACGCCGGCGAAGGTGAGCACGGCAAAGAAGTGGGCCCGGCCACGGTGCTCAAAGAAAGCCTCGACATCATCAAGGCCATGCTCAACGGCGAAGAGGTGGCCTACGAAGGAAAAGCCTTCTCGGCGCACGCGCCAGCGCTGCGGCCCGACACGCGCGCGCCGCGTTCCGCCGTGCCGCTCTACGTCGGGGCCACCGGGCCGGTTTTGCAGCGCCTGGCGGGCGCGGCCGCCGACGGCTTGCTGACCGCCAGCATCACCACACCGGAGTTTGTGCGGTACGCGCGGCGAAATATGGAAGAAGGAGCGGATGCGATTGGGCGAGATTTGACGCAATTAGACCTCGGTTCGGTGATTGTCGGCAGCGTGGCGCGAGAGGCCCGCCGCGGACGAGAGGGGGCGCGCGAGATGGCCGCCATGTACCTGGCCAATAAAGTGCAGAACATCCGCGGCTCGGCGGACGTGCTACTCCAATGCGCCGGGCTAACGCTCGAAGAAATCCAGCCGATTGCCGACGCCATGGAAGCCGGCGGGCGCAAGGCCGCCGCCCGCGCCGTCTCCGACGAAGTG
>JBOGNW010000146.1:0-7282 GCA_050747425.1 Candidatus Acidiferrales bacterium | reverse complement strand
GGTAGTGGGAGTCGTGGGGGCCGGGCGAGGCCTCGAGGTGGTACTGCACGCTGAGAAGCGGCAAGGTACGGTGCCGCAGCCCTTCGAGTGTCTGGTCGTTCAGGTTCAGGTGCGTCAACTCCACTTCGCTGGCCGCCAGCGAATCGGGGGCCACCGCGAAGCCGTGGTTCTGCGCCGTAATCTCCACCTTGCCCGTCAAGAGATTCTTCACCGGGTGGTTGGCGCCGTGGTGGCCGAACTTGAGCTTATAGGTGCGCCCGCCCAGCGCCAGGCCGATGATTTGATGACCGAGGCAGATGCCGAAAACCGGCACGCGCCCGGCCAGCTTGCGCACCGCTTCGACCGCGTAGGTGCAGGGCTCGGGGTCCCCAGGGCCGTTGGAGAGAAATACGCCGTCGGGCTTCATCGCCAGCACATCCTCGGCCAAGGTGAGCGCCGGCACCACAGTCACCCGGCAGCCGCTGTCCACGAGGCGACGCAGGATGTTCTGCTTGATGCCGTAGTCGTAGGCCACCACCTGAAAGCGCGCCGGCGCCGGCCCGGGTCGCGCGCCCGGCTCGAGCACCACGCCCGGCTCGCTCCACGGGTAGGGCGCCGCGGTGGTTACTGTCTTGGCCAGGTCGAGTCCCACCATAGGCGGCAAGGCGCGGGCTTTGTTGACCAGTCCCGGCGCGTCAGCGGGAGTGGTCGAGAGCAGCGCGCGCATAGCGCCGTGGGTGCGCAGGTGACGCACCAGGGCGCGGGTATCGATGTGGCTGATGACCGGGATACCGTGGCCAGCGAGAAAATCCTGGGCCGACTGCTGGCTGCGCCAGTTGGAGGCCACTTCGGAAAAGTCGCGGACCACCAGCGCCTCGATGTAGGGCCGCCCGGCTTCGTTGTCGAAAGCGTTGGCGCCCACGTTGCCGATGTGAGGATAAGTGAGGCAGACAATCTGCCCGGCGTAGGAGGGATCGGTCAAGATTTCCTGGTAGCCGGTAAGCGAGGTGTTGAAAACTACTTCGCCGCCGCGCTCGGTGCGAGCGCCGAACCCCTGCCCTCTAAATACGCGCCCGTCCTCGAGCGCCAGCAGCGCCTCCATCCACTCTCCTTGCCTGATCGGACAACAAACTCATTCTAATTTTCCGGCGGGGGGACGGGAATCGGCCCGAAGCGCTCCGGCGGCCAGTAAGCGAAGACTGCCTTGCCATAAATCTGCTCGCGTTGCACGGTGCCCCAGCTGCGCGAGTCATTGGAATTGCGGCGGTGGTCGCCGAGAACGAAATAATTGCCGGGCGGCAGATAGGTGGGCGGGAAAGAATGCTGGTCGTTTTCGGCCCCGGGCAAATAGTCCTCGCGCAGAGGGACGCCGTCGATGTAGACGGCCCCGCGGCGGATCTCCACCAATTCTCCCGGCAACCCCACCACCCGTTTGATGAACGACTTGTGCTCGTCGCGCGGATAACGGAACACCACCACGTCGCCGCGGCGGATGGGCTCGAACTCGTAGACAAACTTGTTGATGAAGATGCGCTCCTGGTCGGTGAGGTGCGGAGCCATGCTGGTGCCCTCGACCTTGACGGGCTGGTAGACGAAGGCAATGATGATCAGCGCCAGAGCCAGCGCAATGAACAGGTCGCGAAGCCAACCCACCAGCAGCGAACCCAGAGGGGAGAGGCGCCGAGCCGCGGGAGCCGCGTCGCGCTCGACCGGCGCTTCAGGCTGGGTGGACTCGCTCATTCGCGGTGCTCTTTTCTATAACACAGCCGCTGAAAAGCGGCAAGTCCCCTCCCGCCGTCGTGAGCCTTTGTGAACGGCCACGGTTCCTCTCCCCCGCTCAGCGACGCGCGCATCGCGCTTGTCATCCCGGCGCTCAATGAAGAACAGGCCCTGGCCCGCGTATTAGACGAGCTTCCCCGCCAACTGTTTGCCCGCGTTATCGTCGTGGATAACGGCAGCCGGGACGGAACCGCGCTGGTGGCCCGGGAGCGGGACGCCGAGGTCATCTCCCAGCCACGCCGCGGCTATGGCCGCGCCTGCCAGGCAGGACTGGCGGCGCTCGATTCGACCACCGACATTGTGGTTTTTATGGACGCCGACGGCAGCGACGTGCCCGCCGAGGCGGAATTGCTCGTCGCGCCCATCTTGCGCGGCGAAGCCGACCTGGTCCTCGGTTCGCGCACGCAAGGGCGCGCCGAGCCCGGTTCGCTGGCGCCGGTGCAACGCTGGGGGAACCGCCTGGCGACCGCCCTCATCCGGCTCCTCTACGGCTTCCGCTACACCGACTTGGGGCCCTTCCGCGCCATCCTGCGTGCACGTTTGTTGACGTTACAATGCCACGATGCGAACTTCGGCTGGACGGTCGAAATGCAGCTCAAGGCCTTGCGGCGCGGGTTGCGGGTTCGGGAAATTCCCGTTTCCTACCGCCGGCGAATCGGCCGCTCCAAAATTTCGGGAACTTTCAGCGGGGCGACGCGCGCCGGCCTGAAAATCCTCTGGATGATTTTCCGCCTGCGGGTGGCGGGCTAGAGCGGAGCCTGTCCGCTAACCGAAAATCTCTTTGACTTTTTCGAAGAGGCCCGACTTTTCCGCCGGGCGTCCCTCGGCCGGAAGCGTTTTCGCCAGCTCTTCAATCAAGCGACGCTGCTGCGGGGTCAACTTCTTGGGGATGTGGACGCGGATCTCGACGAAGAGGTCGCCGCGACCGGCGCCGTTGAGCACCGGCAGGCCTTTGCCCTTCAAGCGGAAAATGGCGCCACTCTGCGTGCCCGCCGGCACCTTCACGGTCTCGCGGTGGCCGTCGAGCATGGGGACGCGGACTTCCGCCCCCAAAACCGCCTGAGGAAATGAAAGCGAGACGGAGCAGTAGAGATTGGCGTCGCGCCGCTCGAAGACCGGGTGGTCGGCCACTTTGAGGACGACGTAAAGATCACCCGGCGGGCCGCCGCGCAATCCCGGCTCGCCCTCCCCGGTGATGCGGAGGCGCGTGGCGTTGTCCACTCCGGCGGGAACCTTGAGCTGGATGGTGCGCTCGCGCACTACCCAGCCCTCGCCTCGACATTCGGGACAGGGGTCGCGAATCACTTTTCCCTCGCCGCGACACTGCGGGCAGGTGCGTGAGACCGCAAAAAAGCCTTGCTGATAGCGGATGGAGCCCTGGCCGTGGCAGGCCGAGCAGGTGGTGGGCTCGGTGCCCTGGCGCGCGCCGCTGCCGTGGCACTCGGGGCAGCTCTCTTGCCGCGGGACCTTGATCTTGGTCTCCACGCCCGTGGCGGCCTGCTCGAAACTCAACTCGAGGTCGTAGCGCAGGTCGCGTCCGCGCGTGGCTCGGCTGCGGCGGCCGCGCGGCTGGCCGAACAACTCTTCGAAGCCAAATATGCTCCCGAAAATGTCGGCAAAATCGGCAAAGATGGAGTCGTCAAAACCGGAGAACGGGTGCGTGCCGACGCCTGCGTGGCCGTAGCTGTCGTAGGCGGCGCGCTTTTGCGGGTCAATCAAGACGCTATAGGCTTCGGCCAGTTCCTTGAAGCGCTCTTCGGCTTCCGGCTGGCGCTCGGGGTTGCGGTCGGGGTGCCATTCGAGCGCGGCGCGCCGGTAAGCTTTCTTAATCTCGTCGTCGCTGGCCGTGCGGCCGACGTTCAGAACTTCGTAGTAGTCGCGTTTGTGGTTGGTAGGCACAGGCTTTATTTGTCGGCCCCGGACCCCGCCGGAGGATGCACGGCCACGCGCACCATCGCCGGGCGCAGCAGGCGCTGCCGGAGCCGATAGCCTTTCTGTAAGGTGGCCAGCACTTCCTCGTCGGGGTGCTGCGTGGTCTCGACGCGCTCGACCGCGTGGTGGAGGTTCGGGTCAAAGGGCTGCCCGGTTGCTTCGATCGGCTCCAGCCCCTGCGCGGCCAGCGTGTCGGCGAACTGCTTGTAAATCAATTCCACGCCCTTGCGATAGTCTTCGTCCACACCGCTGGTCGGTGCCGCCAGGGCGCGCTCGAAGGCATCGAGCACGGGAAGCAACCCTTCCACGATTTGGGCCTGCGCCGCCTGGCGGAACTCCGTCCGCTCGCGCTCCAGCCGCTTGCGGAAGTTGTCGAAATCGGCCTGGCGGCGGAGCAGTTGGTCGAAGAGCGAGCGGTTTTCTTCCTCGAGGCGCTTCTTTTCCTCTTCGAGCTTCCCGACGCGGTCTTCGAGCGAGAGCGCCGGCGTCTCCTCCGCCTCCGGGGCGCGCGGGTTTTTCTTTTCGGTCAAGTCGGTCATAGCAGGTTGCGGAGGGAGCCGGCAGCCGCCACTAGTTCTCCGTCAGGAGACGGTTGAAAAGCTTCGCCACATAGCTCACGGCGGTGATGGCCCGGCCGTAGTCCATACGCGTGCGCCCCAGGAGCCCGAGCGAGCCCACCGGCCGCTCGCCGCCCCCATAGCAGGCCCCCACCAGAGCAAAGCCCCGCATGGCCGGAGAAAGCTTCTCCAAGCCAATCTGGATGTAGATGCGCTCGTCGGGACTTCCCAGACAGTCGCCCAGCAGTTGGGCCAGCCGCTCCTTTTCCTCCAGCGCTTGCAGCAGCTCGCGCCATTCCTCTGGCTTGCTGGCGTCGGCCGCCTCGATCAGATTGGGCACACCTTCGATGTGCAGGGCGCTGCGGTCGACGAACGAATCGAAACTCTCGCGGCACAAGGCCAGCGCCTGGCGGAGAAACTCGCTGCGCTCGGCGGCCACGCGGCGCTTCAGCTCCGCCCGGATAGCGGTCAGCGTCCAGCCGCGAAAATGCTCGTTCAGGTAGGCGGTCATCCGCTCCAGCTCGTCCAGGCGGAAAGGTTGGGGGGTGGCCACGATTCTGTCCCGCACCAGGCCGGGTAGGGTCACCACCACCACCAGCACGCGATGCTCATCGAGGCGCACCAGGCGGATTTGTTCCACCGCGGAAGCTCCCAGCGGCGGGGCCAGCACCAAGCCGACCCCGTGACAAAGCTCCGAGAGCACGTGCGGCGCGCGCGCCAAGAGTGTGTCGGCATTCCCCGGCTCGGCGGCGAGGTCGCGCTGGATACGTTTTTGGTCGGCCGGACGCAGCCGCGCCCGCGTCGCCACCCCCCGCGCGTAAAACTCGTACCCTTGGGCGGTAGGCAACCGCCCCGCCGAGGTGTGCGGCTGATGGAGATAGCCGGCCTCTTCGAGCGCGGCCATCTCGTTGCGCACGGTAGCCGACGACAAACGTCCGCCGTACTTCCGCGCCACTTCCGAAGAAGAAACGGGTACGCCGCTGGCAATGTGCGTGCGCACAATGAGGGCCAGCAGGTCCTCTTGGCGCGCCTGCAAAGGTTCAACCATTTCTGTCGGCGGCTCCCGGGCGAGTCAACTCGCTCCAGAAAAATTGTATCTGCCCCCACCAGCAGCGTCAAGCAAAGGTGCCCAAACCCGATTCGCCGGACAGGACGGCAGCGAATGGCACTAGAATAGCCCCCGGATGAGGGCAAGGCGACACACCGAGCGAACGGGTCAGCAGCGGCGCCCTCCGCTGGGACAACACTTCATTGCTGATGCCCACCTCCGCGAAAAGATTTTCGGCCTGCTGCGCGGCCGGGCGCAGGATTGCTGGCTCGAAATCGGCGCCGGGCACGGCGAAATGACTGTGGCCCTGGCCGCCGCCAGCCGGGCCGTGACCGCCGTGGAGCGCGACCCGAAGCTGGCGGAAACCCTGCGCGAGCGCCTGGGCGGCTTGCCCGGCGCGCGGGTCGTCGAAGCCGACATCCTGGCGGTTTCCCCCGCCAACCTGGTCAAAGAAATATCCTGCCCGCGGCTGCGTGTCTACGGCAGCCTGCCCTTCTACATCACTTCGCCCATCCTCCGCCATCTCTTCGCCGCCCTCGAAGCCATCGAAGATATCCACGTGGTCGTCCAGCACGAAGTAGCGCAACGACTGGCGGCTCATCCCGGCGGCCGCGACTACGGTTACCTCTCAGTTCTCACCCAGTTTCACGCCACCCCTGAAGTGCTTCTGCACATCCCCCGCGGCGCCTTCCGCCCTGTGCCGCAGGTGGACTCGGCGCTGGTGCGCCTGACCCCGCCCGGGAAACAGCCCGCCCTCGGTGTCGCTTCGCGCGAGGAATTTCTCCGTTTCGTCTCCACCTGCTTCCGACAAAAGCGCAAAACACTGCGCAACAATCTCGCCACGTGGCTTCCTGTGGCGGCCATTGAGAAAGCCTTGGTCGAGATGGGCCTCGATGTTCGGGCGCGCGCGGAAGAGTTGGGCATCGAGGACTTCGCGCGGGTTTTTGGCACCCTCCGGCAGCCCGGGACCTTGGTTGTCGGCCGGGAAGCCCCGTGATAGCATCGCGCCGCGTCCGGTTGGCCACGGTGACGGTTCGGGTCATTCAGCCCCAGGACTTTGAAGTCCTCTATCAACTCGACCAGGCTTGCTATCCGCCCGGAATTGCTTATTCTCGACAGGCGTTGCGGGAATTTCTCGCGGCGCCGGGCGCGCAGGCCTGGGTGGGCGAAGAACGGGGAGAGCCAGTGGGTTTCATCATCGTCGAGCAATTCCGTCGCGACCGCGGGCACATCATCACCCTTGATGTGCGCGAAGACCGCCGCCGACGCGGCCTCGGGTCCGAGCTGCTGGCCGCGGCGGAAGCCTGGCTGGCTGAGCAGGGCATCGGCCGCGTCTCGTTAGAAACTGGGGTCGACAACGGGGCGGGCGTCGCCTTCTGGACGCGGGCCGGCTACTCCGCCACCGCCCGCCTGCCGCGGTATTATCTCGGCCGCCACGACGCCTACCGAATGGAGAAAGAACTTTCCCCGCGATGACTCTCCTGCAAGCCATCCTGCTGGCGGTTGTTCAAGGTCTTACCGAATTCCTCCCCATTAGCTCCACCGCCCACCTCATTCTGGTGCCGTGGCTGTTCGGCTGGCAGGACCCGGGGCTGACTTACGACGTCGCCCTGCACGCCGGCACGCTCGTCGCCGTTCTCGGCTACTTCTTTCGCGAATGGACCAGCATGCTCGGAGCGCTTCTCGGCGTGCGCTCACTTCCCTCGCCCGGCCACGACCGGCGCCTTCTGTTGCTGATAGCGCTCGCTACTGTGCCGGCGGCCCTATCAGGCTATTTTCTCGAAAGCTACGCCGAAAGCGTGTTCCGCGCGCCCGTCTTGATCGCGGCTATGCTAATCGCGGTCGCGCTGCTGATGTGGGTGGCCGACCGCCGCGTGTCGCTCACCCGCACAGCCGAGAGCCTCACTCTGAAGGACGCTCTCACCATCGGCGTGGCGCAGGCGGTCGCCGTCATTCCCGGGACCTCGCGCGCCGGCATCACCATTGC
>JBOGNW010000145.1:0-3394 GCA_050747425.1 Candidatus Acidiferrales bacterium | reverse complement strand
ATCGAACCGGCCAAGAAGTTCTTCACCTGGTCGAACTTCTCGACCGCAGCTACCGCTGAAAACGCGAACGCCGCCCGAAGGCGGCGTTGCGTCACGAGAGGAAGGGACTTATAGGAGGGCGCGGCTGATTCCGGTCCCGTTCTAGTCGCCGCTCGTGGCCCTGGCTGGAACTTCGTCCAGGAGCGGTTCCTCGAGCGGAAAGCTCAGTTCCAGCGGAAATCTGGTTTGAGGCGCTTCTTCGCCGTGGGCAAGTTTCTCAGTCCAGCGTGCCTGCCACAGGCGGCCCCGGACTTGCACAAACAGGCCGGCGGCGTAGGCCCCGAATCCCGCTAGGAGCCCGCCGAGAAGGCTGAGCCAACTCGGCGAGCTCCCGGCGGCTGCTTGGCGCCAGTATGTTCCCACCCAGGTAAAGGTGGTCACCCCCACCACGCTAAAACCCAATAGAATGAGCAGCCAGCCCGCTGCTCGCGCCGCCTTACTTACGTGCTCGCTCATTGCCCTGCCCTTTCTCCAACGCCCGTCACTGTACAAGAGGCCAGTCCCAAGCGGAATAGGAGGGAGGCCCTATTTGGGGGGGGACGAAGGTACACCTCCCTGTGGGGTATTAGAAACAACAAGTTACGTGAATTCGGCCAGCCGGGCTGGCTGACCGGGCAGGCTGGCCTAAAGACCAGCCAAGGCGGCGGCTTCGTCTTCAACCATCTCGAAAACGGTGTCAAGCCGAACCATCTTGATGACCTGACTGACGCGCTTGGCGGCGCCATAAAAACGGCAGCGGCCTTCCTTCCGTTTCGTCGAAGTGTGGGCATGAACCAGGGCGCTGATGCCCGAGCTATCAACCTCGGTCACCCCGGTCAGATTGACGGCCAGATTCTTGTTGCCCGCGTCCAACACTTCCTGCAAGGCATCGCGAAATTCTTGCTCCCCCTGGCCCATCTTGAGCACGCCTTCCAAATCGAGGATGACGGCATTGGCGGCTTGGCGGATTTTGATGCTCATTGTGCCCCCACCAGGAAGAGTCTGCTGGCTAGCTCCCTAGTCGGCCCAAATTACTCTATACCCACGCGCAAATCAAGGGAGCTGCGCGGGGCGTCGCGCGTTTCCTTGACACCTCTGGAAGCCTTTGTTAGCCTGCGCCCATCGCGACCGTTCCTGTTGGTAGTGGCGCGGTATCGGGGTGCGCAGTTGTCCCGGGAGCGCGATGGAACCGTTAGCCGCCCTGCTTGAGCTTTCCTCCGCCTATCACGCCTGCCCGGACGCTGACAGCCTGCTGCGCACTTTCACCACTCGCCTGGCCGCGCGCCTGAACGCGCAAGCGGTGCTGGTCTGGACTCGCCTGAAAGGCCAAGACGCCCTCAGCTGCCGCTCCAGTTGGTCGGAAGCGGGCGCGCGCTTCCAGGCTGCGTCGGGCGCCATCACCGACGGTTTCTTGGTCGGGCTTCTCTCCGCCGAGCGTACGCGGCGACTCTCGGCCAGCGAAGCCACCCCCAGCTTCTTCGTCCATCTGGCGGAAGACGACCGCGAGCGCGTCCGCAGCGCCCTCCACGCGCCGCTGCAAGGCGCCGGCGACGTCCACGGTGTGGTGGAAGTCCTCAACAAGCGCGGCGGAGAATTCACGGCCGAGGACGCCGCCTTTCTCGAAGAAGCCAGCCGCCTGACCGGGCACGCCTTCGAGACTCTCGCCGGCATCGAGGAGGCTCGCCACGGCGATCTGAGCACCATCGAGCGGCTTACGGCGCTCTACGACATCAGCCGCATCTTCAATTCCACTCTGGAGCTCGACGAGCTTCTCCCCGTCGTGGCCCAGAAGATGGGCGACCTCCTAGGCGCCAAGGCGGCTCACGTCTGGCTGGTGGATGCGAACACGGTCGATCTGTTTCTGGCGCAGCAGGCCGGCGAAGACCCGACGGTGAAACTCGGCGAGCGCGCCCCGAGCACCGAGGGCCTGCTCGGCTCTGTGGTGAAGAATGCCGAAGCCCGCCTGGTGGCCGAGGCCGCCGAAGAGCCGCTGCTGGCCGGGCGCCGCGCCCGCGCGGGAGAGGAATTTGAACTGCAGAGTCTAATGCTCGCGCCCCTGCTGAAAGGAGATGAGGTTTTGGGGGTGATGGAAGTGGTCAACAAGCGCGCGGGCGGCCGCTTCGACGAAGACGAGCTTTTCTTCTTCTCCAGCCTCTCGGAGCAAGCGGCCATCGCGCTGAAGAACGCCGAGCGGCTGGTGGCGGAGCGCAAAGTTCACGAGCTCGGCGCCTTGCTCGCCATCAGCAAGGAGATCACCTCCACGTTGAACCTCGACCGCGTGCTGCTGACCGTGGTCAACCAGGCCGGCACCGTGCTGCCCTTCCGCCGCTGCTCCCTCGGTCTCTTCGACCGCGGCAAGTTCATCCTGAGCGCGGTCAGCGGCTACGAAGCCGTTCCCAAATCCACTGAAATGGAGGCACTCCAGGTCCTGATGGCCTGGGTGGCGGAGCAGAACCAGGTGGTCCACGCCGACCAGCGCCAAGACACCTGGGAGGTCGAACCCCTCGCGGGCCGCGACCGTTTAGTCTCTTATCTCGAAAGCGCCGGCCAGCGCGGCTTTTACGCGATGCCGCTGACCGACGAGCAGGGCATAGTTGGCGTTATAACGCTTGAGAACGCAGAAGAGGATTTTTTGCAAGAAAACCACCTCGAGGTTTTGGCCATCCTGGCCAGCCAGGCCACCGTCGCCATCCGCAACGCCCTGCTCTACCAGCAGGTGCCTCTCATCAGCCTGATGCAACCGCTGCTGGAGCGCAAAGCCCAATTGCTCGCCCTACCCCGCGCCCGGTTCCGGCGCCTGCTGCTCTATGCGGGCGCCACGGCCGCCCTACTTATCATTCCGCCCTGGCCCATGCGAATCGGCGCCAACGCCCAGGTGGTCCCCGTGCAGAGGCTGGTTGTCGCCAGCGAGGTGGAGGGCGTTATTGAGAAAGTCTTCGTCCGCGAGGGCAGCGAAGTGAAGGGCGGCGAGGTCCTGGCCGAGCTTGGCTCCAGCGACGAGCGCGTACGCCTCGAGCGCGCCCAAGCCGAGCTGGCCGTCTCGCGCCGCAACTGGTCGGAAAACGAATCGCGCGGCAGGCGGGCGGCTGCCAATCAGGCTCGGCTGGAAATGGAAGCCCACCAGGCGGAAGTCGAGCTCTACAGGGAACGCGTCGAAAAAGCGCGCTTGCGCGCTCCCGCCGCCGGCGTTGTGGTCACTCC
Source organism: Candidatus Acidiferrales bacterium (assembly GCA_050747425.1). Lineage (GTDB taxonomy): Bacteria > Acidobacteriota > Terriglobia > Acidiferrales > 2-02-FULL-67-57 > CAYTXK01. The sequence continues at coordinate 175 of JBOGNW010000145.1, read as the reverse complement.
CAAGGTCGAGGAAAAAGTCGGCTCCCTGCTCCACGAGGGCGATACCTTCTGCGAGCTGGTGGACGCGCAGCGCCTGGCGATCGAAATCAACGTTCCCGAAACCGACATTGACCTCCTCCAGGAAGGCGCCCCCGTCTCCCTCAAGCTCAATGCCTATCCCACCCATACCTACAGC
>JBOGNW010000144.1:0-3319 GCA_050747425.1 Candidatus Acidiferrales bacterium | reverse complement strand
AGGCTACACTCGCGACCTCGGCCCCGGGGGAATGTATTTGATCGCACCCCGGCGCCCTCCGCCCGGGACGGCAGTGGGGCTGGAGGCTTACCTGCCGCCCCTATCACCGATTGCGCCCTACTGGCTGATGCAGGCGCGCGGGCGCGTGGTGCGGGTCGAGTCGGAGCCGAACAGCGAGGGACTGGCCGGTTTTGCCGCCATCAGCGAGGAAGTGACACTAAAGGCCGTGGAACAGGCGGCGTAGGAACGCCTTCCAACCTGGTAGCTCTACCTTCCTCGATTTACCGCCTACCTCACTCGCTTTCCTTGCCCGAACTCACGGCCAACGGAGAGACGTTTTCCTTGCGGATGAGGTCGTTGAGCGCGGCCAAGTCGTGTTCGCGAATCGCTTTCCAGCTTGAGAGTTGCGCCTCGAGCTTCTGGCTCAGCCAGTCATACACCTCGTAGGACTGCTTGGTAGGGGCGGCGTCGGCGCTCTCGATTACCCCCGCCAGCGAAGTCAATTTGTCATTGAGCATGATGGGGTAGTTGAGCGGATCCTGGCGGCTCTTGGACTTGACCTGGATGATGGCCTCCTCGACGGGCGCCATCTTCTTCATCAACTCCTCGGCTGCGTCCACTACCGCTTTGCCGGTGCCCTCCTGGGTCAAACGCTTCTTCAGAGTTTCGAGCTGGGTGCGCAGGTCGCGGATCTGATTGACGGTCGTGTGGGCTTGGTCAACTCGCTCGCGGATCTGCATCAGCAGGGCGAACTGTTTTTCCAATTCGGCCTGGGTAGTTTTGACCCGCGGGTCGAGCTTGATCTCGAGCGGGGCCGTCAGGGTCGTATCGCCCAGGGTTAATTTGACCTGGTAGCGGCCCGGCAGCGCCAGGGGGCCTTCCGGCCGCCCACCCCAGAGGATGGCCTTGGGAACATTGGCCGGCGCTTCGTGCCGCAAGTCCCAGACGAAGCGGTTCAGCCCCACCTCAGTGGGCAGTTTGTCCCCGGGAATATCTACGCCGAAGGCGGCGAGTTCGCGCGCAAATTCGTCTTCCTTCTCCTTGCTGGTGAACTTGCGCACCGTCTTTCCCTTGTCGTCGAGAATTTCAAGCGTGGCTTCCTTCTCCGGCTTGCTCTTGAAGGTGTAGTAGAAAAGCGCGCCGCCGGGCGGGTTTTGGCCGAAAGGCCCGCGCACCGTAAAGCCACCGCCGGCGCGGGTGCGCCAGGCGAGGGCGGGCGTGAAGAGATGCGCGTCCTCCTTGGCCACCGAGTCGCTCATCTGCCGGACAGGCGAGAGGTCGTCAAGAATCCAGAAGGAGCGGCCGTGGGTGGCCACCACCAGGTCGCTGTCTTTGACCACCAGGTCGTGGATGGGCGCGGTGGGCAGGTTGAGCTGCAAGGGTCGCCAGTTGGCACCGTCATCGAAGGAAACAAACACGCCTGTTTCCGTGCCCGCATAGAGCAGGCCCTTGCGCTTGGGGTCTTCGCGCACGGCACGGACGAAGGTGCTATCGGGCAGTCCACCGGTGATTTTCTTCCAAGTTTTGCCGAAATCGGCCGTTTTGTAGATGTAGGGGTGGTAGTCGTCAAGCTCGTGGCGGTCCACGGCCAGGTAGGCGGTAGCGACGTCGTGCGGGGAGGCTTCCACCAGGCTAATCAGGCTCCACTCCGGCATCTCCTTGGGCGTAATGTTGGTCCAGGTCTTGCCGGCATCGCGGGTCAGATGCACCAAGCCGTCGTCTGTGCCCACCCAGATCAGGTCTTTCTGGAGCGGCGATTCCACCACGGAAAAGATAGTGTCGTAGTACTCGACACTGGTGTTGTCTTTGGTGATAGGGCCGCCGGAGGCCTGTTGCTTGGATTTGTCGTTGCGGGTGAGGTCGGGGCTAATAGCAGTCCAGCTCATGCCCTCATCGGTGGTTTTGAAGAGCACTTCGCCGCCGTGGTAGAGCACGGTGGGGTCGTGGGGTGAAAAGAGGATGGGCGCGGTCCACTGCCAGCGGTGTTTCAGGTCGGCGGCGCCATGCCCCATGGGGTTCTCCGGCCAGGCATTCACCTCTTGCTGTTGCCCGGTGCGTTTATCGAAGCGAGTGATGGAGCCTTCGTAGCAGCCGGCGAAGATGATGTTAGGGTCGCGGGGGTCGGGGGCAATGTAGCCGCTCTCGCAGCCGCCGGCGTCGAACCAGTCGCCGCGGTCAATCACGCCACCGGCGCTGCGGCTGGCGATGGCTACGGTGCTGTTGTCCTGCTGCGCTCCGTAGACGTAATAGGGGAACTGGTTGTCGGTGGTGACGTGGTAGAATTGCGCGGTGGGCTGGTTGTCGAGCGTGGTCCAGCTCTGGCCGCCGTTGACGCTGACGGTGGCGCCGCCGTCGTTGCCGTTGATCATCCGCTGCGGGTTGGTGGGATCAATCCACAGGCCGTGGTTGTCGCCGTGGGGCGCGCGCACCGGGCTGAAGGTCCGCCCGCCGTCAACCGAGCGCTGAATCAGGACGTTGAGAACGTAAACCGTATCAGCATCCTGGGGGTCGGCGATAACGTGGGTGTAGTACCAGGCGCGCTGGCGCAGGGTGCGGTCTTCGTTGACGCGTCGCCAGTTGTCGCCACCGTTGTCGGAGCGATAAAGCCCGCCCTCTTCTTCCTTGGCTTCGATGAGAGCCCAGACGCGGTCGGGGTTACCGCCGGAGACGGAAACGCCAATGCGGCCCATGATGCCTTTGGGCAGGCCGTTGCCTTCCAAGCGCTTCCAGGTGGCGCCGCCGTCGTTGGACTTGTAGAGTCCGCTGCCCGGCCCGCCGCTGGTCATGCTGTAGGGACTGCGGTTGGCCTCCCACAGAGCGGCGAAAAGAATGCTGGTGTTCGAGGGGTTGAAGGTGACATCAATGGCGCCGGTCTTCTCATCCTTGTAGAGAACTTTGTCCCAGGTCCTGCCGCCATCGAGGCTGCGAAAGACGCCCCGCTCGGCGTTAGGCCCGTAGACGTGGCCGAGCGCGGCCACGAACACAATGTCGGGGTTGCGTGGATGGACGATGACGCGGCCGATGTGGCGGGTGTCGCGCAGGCCGACATTGGTCCAGGTCTTGCCGGCGTCGGTGGATTTGTAGACGCCATCGCCGTGGGAGATGTTGCCGCGAATGCAGGTTTCACCCGTGCCAACGTAAACGACGTTGGAATCGGAGGGAGCCACGGCGATGCTGCCGACGGAGGCAACAGGTTGCTTGTCAAAAATCGGCGTCCAGTTTGTGCCGGCGTCATTGGTTTTCCAGACGCCACCGCCCACGCCGCCGAAATAGTAGGTGTTGGACTCGCCCACCACGCCGGCGACGGCAATCACGCGCC
>JBOGNW010000143.1:0-5701 GCA_050747425.1 Candidatus Acidiferrales bacterium | reverse complement strand
GGCGGTGTCGTACCGCGCCTGCGCGTCCTCCAGGCCGCCAAAGCGGAAGGGAAGCGCAGCGGGATAGCTCTTCAGCATAGGCGCTCTCTTTTAGCATCGCGCTCGCGAACGCACAAGAGTTTCCCGGCGAAAATAATTTTTCCCGCAGCGGCTTCTCCAGGCGCAAGGTATACTCGGCGCGGAAGAAAGCCCGCCGCTAGGCTAGTCTTCGGGGATAAGAATGGCGGCGGTCATGACGGTGGACCAGAGGCCGCGTTTGTCGCCCACGGCCGACTGGGTGATGTTCATGGTGCGGACGATTTTGTTGGAGATGCGGTAGATTTCTTTTTTCTCATCCCAGTTCAGGTCAGAGTCAAATTCCACATCGAGCGTGGTGGCGAGCATTTCCGCCGCCAGCTCTTCCGCGTACTCGCCGGCGCGGTCCTCGGTCTCTCCGAAAGAGTGGTGCTCGGAAAGATAGCCGTACATGGACTTGTCGGCGGGCAGGGCGAGGCCGATGGAGGAAGCAATCAGGCGGTGGGGCTCGCGGGTGGAGTTCTCGCTCAACACCACGAAGGTGACCTGGCCGGGGCGCAGCAGCTTCAGGCCTTCACTGCGCGAGATGAGCTTGCAATTGGGCGGGAAGATGCTGGAGACGCGCACCAAGTTGCAGGAGGCGATGCCCGCCGAGCGCAGCGCCAGCTCGAAGCTGGAGAGCCGCTCGCGGTGCTTGCCGACACCTTTGGTCAGAAATATTTTCTTCGGAACAAACATCAGTGCGACCCAAGGCGGCTTTGAAGGAAGGCGCGCACGCCGCGGCCGATTTCTCCCCTGAAAAAAATCAGCAACACAGCGCGCCCACTATGAGAAAAATCGCCGCCGCTGTCAATCCCCTTTTTTCGGCGTGCGCCCCGGGACGCCGCTGCCTTGACGCCCTCGAGGCTTTTGACTAGAGTGAGGCTCCCAAATGGCGGAGGGGAAGAGCACGTCACTGGCCCCGCCGCTCCCTTCATTGAGTCTGGCGGAGGATTCATGACCCCCAAGGAAGTACTGGTGCTCGCCGAGCGACAAAAAGTGCAGATGGTGGACATCCGCTTCGCCGACCTGCCGGGCTTGTGGCACCACGCGTCGTTCCCCATCGAAGAGCTGGAGGAAAAATCCTTCGAAGAAGGATTCGGGTTTGACGCCTCCAGCATTCGCGGCTGGGCGGCCATCCATGAGAGCGACATGCTGATCGTCCCCGACGCCGGCACAGCGCTGCTCGACCCCTTTCGTGACGTGCCCACGCTGTGCCTCATCGGCGACGTCGTGGATCCGGTCACCCGCGAACCCTATCCCCGCGACCCGCGTCAGGTGGCCAAGAAGGCCGAAACCTACTTGGGCTCCACGGGCTTGGCTGACGCTGCTTACTTCGGAGCGGAGGCGGAGTTCTTCATCTTCGATAACATCCGCTTCGACCAGCGCGAGAATTACGGCTTTTATTACATCGACGCCGAGGAAGGGCGCTGGAACTCCGGGCGCGAGGAGCGCAACCTCGGCTACCGGCCGCGCCACAAGGAAGGCTACTTTCCCGTTCCGCCCACCGACCACTATCAGGATTTGCGCACCGAGATGGCGCTGACGTTGCAGCGCAGCGGCCTCCAGGTGGAATGCCACCACCACGAAGTGGCCTCGGCGGGGCAGGCGGAGATTGATTTCCGCTACGCGCCGCTGGTGCGCGCCGGCGACCACATGATGCTGTTCAAGTATATCGTGCGCAACGTCGCCCACCAGCACGGCAAGACCGTGACCTTCATGCCCAAGCCGCTTTTCCAGGACAACGGCTCCGGGATGCATACCCACCAGAGCCTGTGGATGCGCAACAAGCCGCTGTTCGCGGGCGACCTCTACGCCGGGCTGAGCCAGACGGCCCTCTACTACATCGGCGGGTTGCTGAAGCACGCCCCGGCGCTGGCGGCGCTCGTAGCGCCCACCACCAACTCCTACAAGCGGCTGGTGCCGGGTTTCGAGGCGCCGGTGAATCTTGCCTATTCGCAGCGGAACCGCAGCGCTGCCGTGCGCATTCCCGTCTATTCGCCCAGCCCCAAGGCCAAGCGGGTCGAGTTTCGTCCGCCCGATCCCTCCTGCAATCCCTACCTGGCGTATTCGGCCATGCTGCTGGCGGGGCTGGATGGCATCGAGAACGAAATCGACCCGGGCGAGCCGCTCGACCGTGACATCTACGAGATGAGCGGGGACGAGTTGAAGGCGGTGCCGTCGCTCCCCGGCTCGCTCGAAGAGTCGCTCGGCGCCCTTCACGACGACCACGATTTTCTGCTGAAAGGCGAGGTCTTCAGCGACGAGCTTATCGAGCTTTGGATTAACTATAAGATGGAGAAGGAAGTGAACGCCATCCGCATGCGCCCGCACCCGTATGAGTTTGCCCTTTACTACGACCTGTAATTCGCGGCTGCGGGGTTAGTTGTCTAAGCCGCAGGTGAATGCTATTGTGGAAAGTAGCGAGTGACTAGACAGGTAAGGCGTCGACATGGCTAAAGAGAAAAAGATGGAGCAGCGCAGCGCCAACAAGCCCTCCGACCCCTTCGGTACCCGGGCCCCGCTCGAGACCGCTGGTGGGCGCGCGACGATTTATCGTCTTGACCGCTTGGAGAAGGCGGGCCTGGGCGCGGTCTCGCGGCTGCCGTTCTCCATCAAGGTGTTACTCGAGGCCCTGCTGCGGAATTTCGACAATGACCTGATTACGGAAGGAGATATTGCAGGGCTGGCCGCCTGGAACGCACGCCAGCCGGCCGACCGCGAATTGCCCTTCAAGCCCGCCCGCGTGGTGCTGCAAGACTTTACCGGCGTGCCGGCGGTGGTGGACCTGGCGGCCATGCGCGCCGCCGTCAAGCGCCTGGGCGGCGACGCCTCGCGCATCAACCCTGCTGTCCCCGTGGACCTGGTTATCGATCACTCCGTGCAGGTGGATGAATTTCGCTCGCCGCTGGCCATCATCAAGAACGCCGACTTCGAGTTCCGCCGCAACCGCGAGCGTTACGAGTTTCTGCGCTGGGGGCAAAAGATCTTCGCCAACTTCCGGGTCGTGCCGCCCGCCACCGGCATCGTCCATCAAGTGAACCTGGAGTTTCTCGCCAAGGTGGTACTGGCCAAAGACGAAGGCGGGGAACGCCTGCTTTTCCCCGACACGCTGGTGGGCACCGACTCGCACACGACCATGATCAACGGCTTGGGCGTGCTGGGCTGGGGCGTGGGAGGGATTGAAGCCGAAGCGGTGATGCTGGCCCAGCCGCTCTATTTCCTGACTCCGCCGGTGGTCGGCTTCAAGTTGCAGGGGAAACTGGGCGAAGGAGTCACTGCCACCGACCTGGTTCTGACCGTGACGGAAATGCTGCGCAAGAAAGGCGTGGTGGACAAGTTCGTCGAGTTCTACGGCGACGGCCTCTCGCAGATGACGCTCGCTGACCGCGCCACGGTCGCCAACATGGCGCCGGAATACGGCGCCACCATGGGCTTCTTCCCCGTGGACGCCGAGACCTTGCGCTACTTGCGTTATACGGGTCGCACCGACGAGGAATTAGACCGCGTCGAGCGCTATACGAAAGAGCAAGGGCTCTTCCGCACTGACCAGACTCCCGAGCCGGTCTTCAGCGACACGCTCGCGCTCGACCTCGCCGGCGTCGAGCCCAGCCTGGCCGGCCCCAAGCGACCGCAGGACCGCGTGCCGCTCTCGGCGATGAAGGAGTCGTTCCGCAAGACGCTCACCGCCCCGGTCAAGGAGCGCGGCTATGGGCTGGGCGCCGATGCCCTGGCGCGACGCGCCACCGTCAGCGCCAACGGCAGCAAAGCTCAGTTGACTCACGGCTCGGTGGTCATTGCTGCTATTACCTCCTGCACCAACACCTCCAACCCGTCCGTCATGCTGGGCGCCGGCCTGCTGGCGCAAAAAGCCCGCGGGCGCGGGCTGAAAGTTCCGCCCTACGTGAAGACCAGCCTGGCCCCGGGCTCGAAAGTGGTCACGGAGTATCTGCGGGCCGCTGGTGTCACGGCCTCGCTCGAAGAGTTGGGCTTTCATCTGGTGGGCTACGGCTGTACGACGTGCATTGGCAATAGCGGGCCGCTCCCGCCCGAAGTGGCGCAGGCCGTGACGGAAAACCAACTGGTGGCTGCCTCTGTGCTCTCCGGCAACCGCAACTTCGAAGGGCGTATCCATCCGCAAGTGAAAGCCAATTATTTGGCCTCGCCGCCGCTGGTGGTAGCGTACGCATTGGCCGGCACGGTGGATATTGATCTGACCCGCGAGCCCCTGGGGAAAGGCTCGAGCGGCGATCCCGTTTATCTGCGCGACATCTGGCCCTCGCAAGAAGAAATCACCGAGACTATCCGTCGTGTGGTCAAGCCGGAGATGTTTCGCAAAAGCTACGCCAACGTCTGGGAGGGCAATGAGACGTGGAACGCCATTCCCGTCAGCGGCGGCGCCCTCTACGAGTGGCGGGGCGACTCGACCTATATCCAGGAGCCGCCCTTCTTCACCGAGCTCAAGCGCGAGCCGACGTTGGTGGGCGATGTCCGCGGGGCGCGCGTGCTGGTGATGGTGGGCGACTCGGTGACCACCGACCATATTTCGCCTGCCGGCGACATCGCCCTCGACAGCCCCGCCGGGCGCTTCCTGCGCGAGCGCGGCATCGAGAAGCGCGACTTCAACTCCTATGGCTCCCGCCGCGGCAACCACGAGGTGATGATGCGCGGCACCTTCGCCAACATCCGCCTGAAGAACCTGCTTCTGCCGGGCACCGAAGGCGGAATTACTTTACATTTTCCTGATGGCGAGCAGATGAGCATCTACGACGCCGCCATGCGCTATCGCTCCGAAGGCGTGCCGCTGGTGGTGATTGCCGGGAAAGAGTACGGCAGCGGCTCTTCGCGCGACTGGGCGGCCAAGGGGCCGATGCTGCTCGGAGTGGAGGCGGTGCTGGCCGAGAGCTACGAGCGTATCCACCGAGCCAATCTCGTGGGCATGGGCGTGCTGCCGCTCCAGTTCAAGCCGGGTGAGAATCCTTCTTCACTGGGGCTGACCGGGCGCGAAGTTTATGACGCCACCGGAATCCGCGAGGACATTCGCCCGCGGCAGGAAGTGACGCTCACGGCCACCGCTCCCGACGGCACCAAGAAGACCTTTCAGGCCGTTGCGCGGCTCGACTCCGCTATTGATGTGCGGTACTACCGCAACGGCGGTATCCTGCCTACTGTCCTCCGCGCCCTCCTCGCCAGCAGCTAACCCCCCTCTTCTTGCCCTGCATCGGATTCCTGACTAAGATGAGGCCCCGCACGGGAATTCGGCGGAGCGGGGAATTCATGCGCACGAGCTACAACGGCCTTGCCGTACCATCCGACGGCCAGACCATCGAGTACCGCGAGGAGAAATTTCTCGTTCCCGACAATCCTATCGTTCCCTTCATTGAAGGTGACGGCACCGGGCGCGACATCTGGCGGGCGTCGCGGCGCGTTTTTGATGCTGCGGTGGAGAAATCCTGCGGCGGCAAGCGCCGCGTGGCGTGGCTGGAAGTTTTCGCCGGCGAGAAAGCCTTCAACCAATTCGGCACCTGGCTTCCCGACGACAGTGTCGAGGCCATCCGCGACTTTCGCATCGCCATCAAAGGCCCCCTGACCACGCCGGTGGGCGGCGGCATCCGCAGCCTGAATGTTACCCTGCGGCAGTTGCTCG
>JBOGNW010000142.1:0-3431 GCA_050747425.1 Candidatus Acidiferrales bacterium | reverse complement strand
GCCGCAGGCCGTCGCGGAGGTCGTGAGACCGGAGCGACATTCCGAAACAGTGTTGCTTCCGATGCGCCAACAAACACCGCCATGCTAGAATGACGCCTCGCCTATGGGACTGGTTCAACTGCCCGTGATTCAGCCCGGCCCGCCACCTGCGGGACGCCCGCCGTGGCTCAAAGTACGCCTGCCCGGCGGGGAGAACTACACCGAGCTTAAGCAGATAATGTCGCGGCTCTCGCTGCACACGGTCTGCGAGTCGGCCCGCTGCCCCAACGTCGCCGAGTGCTGGGGCCACCGCACCGCCACCTTCATGATTCTCGGCAACCTGTGCACGCGCGCCTGCGGCTTCTGCGCCGTGCCCCACGGCCGGCCGCTCGCGCTCGATACCGAAGAACCCGAGCGGGTCGCCGAAGCGGTCGAGGCTATGGGCTTGAAATATGCCGTTATAACATCAGTGAACCGCGACGATCTGCCCGACGGCGGCGGCGCCATTTTTGCCGCCACCATCCGCGCCATCCGCCAGCGTGTGGCGGGCTGCAAGGTGGAAGTCCTGATCCCCGACTTCCGCGGTGATTGGGCAGCCCTGCGCCTAGTGGTCGAGGCCGCCCCGGAAGTCCTCAACCACAACACCGAAACCGTGCCGCGGCTCTACCGCCAGGTGCGCATGGGCGCGCTCTACGAACGCTCGCTCGAGCTTTTCCGCCGCGCCAAGCAAATGAACGCGCGGCTGCCCGTCAAGAGCGGCATCATGGTGGGGCTGGGAGAAACTTACGAAGAAATTCTCGCGGTGCTGCGCGACCTGCGCGCGAGTGCAGTGGACATTCTCACCGTGGGGCAATACTTGCAGCCGACGCGCCACCACCTGCCAGTCGTCCGCTACGTCCATCCCGACGAGTTCGCCGAGATCAAGCGCGACGCCCTGGCGCTGGGCTTCAAGCACGTCGAGGCCGGCCCGCTCGTCCGCTCCTCCTACCACGCCCACGAGCAGGAAGCCGCCGCCACCCGCGAGTAACAAGTTACTCCTTGCCGTCCACCTTCCCCTCCTCCACCCAAACCTGACCCGAGGCCACCAATCTCAAGAAGTCAACCTCCTCACTGACCGTGCCTTTGGGCACGGTGACGGTCACCCAGAAATGTTTGAAGTCCGCGCTGACAGCGCAATAGACGATGGCGGGTGCGGTGCCCGCCGGCTGCGGCAAGTAAGGCCCGTCGGCGTTCGCCACATGAACGGGTTGATAGGGAAGTCGTAGTCCGCCCCGCGCGTACGGACTCTCGAGCAGGCGGTAGTCGCCCAGGTGTTGTTGAACCGCCGCGTCCAAGTCCGCTTGGTTCGCCGGGAGGCGGCCCTGCTGCTCCGCCCAAACCTCCAGGGCTCGGCTCACGCGCAGCGCCTGCCGTCGAACCTGTGTTTGCGCGTGCAAGGGGGAGGGCACTTCGCCGAGCAGGTTGGGCAGAGCAACGGCTTCGAGGAGCAGCGGGATCAGCAGCCAGGCCGCGTTCACCTTGTGGCCCGCCACGACGTAGGCGGCGAGCCCGAAGGCAAACAGGCCCGGCAGCATGAAAAGCAGTGCGCTTCTCAGGTAGTCTCCATCCACATAAAAGGCTTGCCCCGGGCGCAGGCGAAGCCACGTCCACAGCAATCCTCCACCCAAAAAGACAAACCCAAGCGCAACTATCGCCACCAAGCTGCCCGCCAAAATCTTCAGCGCTCTCATTAAAGGGTCGATCCTAGCTCAGGTTCTGGTCGCCGGATGCTGTTGGCCCGCCACTGGTAGCTATTTTTTGCAGCCGCCCGAACTCCCCCGCTACAAAAGAATACAGGGCAAAGCACTCCAGCGCAAAGAACGGGAAGCCCAGGTAGCCCGCCCACGGCATCGCGAAGATTTTCCCCTGCTGCGCGAGAGGAAAAATGTAAACCCAGCGCGCCGCTGCCCAGTAGTTCCAAAACTCCCATAGCAACCCGCAGAACAAGCCGGCTGCCATCAGGCAGTAGAGGCGCTGGCCGCGGTTCTGCTCAAAATCGCGTAACAACGCGTTATAACGGCGCTGATAGTTGATCGGTTCGAGCAGAAAAATGAATCCCAGCCACACCAGCGCAAAGAGATACGCCGCCCGGCGCGTGGGCAGCAGCAGTGGAAGTACCAGAAAGGCGGCGCCGACCACCATCATGGCCGGCCGCAGGCGCAGCCAGAAGCGCCAGCCCGCTGCCGAAGCGCCTTCGAAGAACCCAAGCGCCGCCAGCAGATCGGAGGTCTCAAACAGCGCCGGGAGAATGGTGGCGAACGCCCACGCCGAGCCCAGCACTTGCTCCCAGAGGGCCTCGGGCATCCCCACATAGGTCCAGTTGCGCAGGTGCAGGTTGTAGGCTTCGAAAACCAGCCACAGCGGCACCGACCAGAAAGCCAGCGCGGCGAACTCGCGCGGGGTGGAACGCAGGCGCGAGCGGCCGCGCAGCGCGAACACGGCCGCGTCCACGGCCAGGAGATAGCAAGTCCAGGCCAGCGGCGTGAAGTAAGTCGCCACCGGCTCAACGCGGCGAAAAAGCAGCAGCTCGCAGACAAGAAGCAGCGCCAGGCCGGTGTAGCCGTAGAGCGGATAGCGCGCCGAGCGCGGCTGGCTCGTCCAGCGCAAAACCACCAGCGTCACTGCGGCCACGGTGGCTGCCACACCCACGACCAGCAAAGGCTCTTGCATCGCCCGTTACCTTAGCGCACTTCCCCCGGCAGCAACATTTCCCTTTGCTTGCCCTTGCCCTCTGCGGCTATTCTCTCGCCTTTCCCATGCAACACGCCGCGCAAGAAGAAAAACTGATCCGCGGGCTCGGCCTGAAAGAAGCCACCGCGCTCAACATGATTGACATGGTGGGCATCGGGCCCTTCATCACCATTCCCCTCATCCTGGCGGAGATGGGCGGCCCGCAAGCCATGCTGGGCTGGTTCGTGGGCGCCGTGCTGGCGTTGTGCGACGGGCTGGTATGGGCGCAACTGGGTGCGGCCATGCCGCACGCCGGCGGCACCTACGTTTTCTTGCGCGAAGCCTACGGGCCGGCGCGCTGGGGGCGGCTGCTGAGTTTTCTCTTCATCTGGCAGATGCTCTTCCGCGCCCCGCTCTCCATGGCCTCGGGTCTCATCGGCTTCGCCGACTACGCCGGCTACGCCTTCCAGAGTTTCGGCCTGTCGGGTTTGACGGCGTCTGACGGCGGCCGCACGCTCACGCACCGTCTGCTGGCCGCCGGCGTAGGGCTGTTCATCGTTTTTCTTCTCTATCGCCGCATCACCACCATCGGGCGGATTTCGCTTTATCTATGGGTGATTGTTTTCGGCACCATCGGCTGGATTCTCGTCGGCGGCCTCACGCATTTCAACGCGGCGGCGGTCTTCGACTTTCCGCCGGGAGCCTTCGACTTCACGACCTTTGCCTTCTTTGTAGGGCTCGGC
>JBOGNW010000141.1:0-8947 GCA_050747425.1 Candidatus Acidiferrales bacterium | reverse complement strand
GTCATCGCGCCCCCTTTTGAGCGGGGCTTGCGGGAGCGGGTTACGGCGTTCGAGCTCACTATCCTGGGCAGCGGCTCTTCCGGCAACACAGCCCTTCTTTCCACTGAGCGCACGCGGCTGCTTCTCGACGCCGGCCTCTCCAAACGTGAAACGCAGAAACGGCTCGAGGCCGCCGGCCTGGCGGCGGAACGCCTGACCGCCATTCTCGTCTCGCACGAGCACGCCGACCACGCCGCTCACCTGGCTGCGCTGGCCGAAGAATTCGCCGTGCCCGTTTACATGAGCGAGGGCACGCGCGAGGCGCTCGCGGAGTCGCAAGCACTCGACGGGCTGGCCCCGCCCTGCGGGGTGGAATGCTTCCGCCCCGGGCGACCGTTCCTCATCGGCGACATCGAAGTCGCCCCGTTCGTCATCCCCCACGACGCCCGCGAGCCGGTGGGGTTCCGCTTTACGACGGCCGGGGTAAAGCTGGCCGTGGCAGTGGACCTGGGGTTCCTCACCCATTTGGTCAAAGAGCAACTGCGAGACTGCGCCGCCATTGTGCTGGAAGCCAACCACGACCTGGAGATGCTTCGCCGGGGACCCTACCCCTGGTTTATCAAGCAGCGGGTGATGAGCCGCCTGGGCCACCTGTCGAACGACGCCCTGGCGACTTTCTTGGAGCACGACTTTGACGGGGCCGCCCAGTTTTTTGTCCTTGCTCACCTGAGCGAAAACAACAATTCGCCGGAGCTGGCTCGCATGGCCGCCGCGCAAGCCCTGGAGCGCCGCCGGGGGCGCTTCCCGCTTTCGCTGGCGGCAACCCCGGAACTGCTGGTGACTTCTCAGCGCGCGCCGTTGGGGCCGCTGCACTTCTAACACACGAGGAAGGACATGTTGCTTCTCAGACTTCGCTCTCTGTCGGTAACCGCGGTGTTATTGGCGGCGTTATTCACTCCCTCGGCTAATGCGCAAGAAATCCTGCCTCCCGGAGCGCACGAAGCAGACCAAACCTTGATGGACGATGGGTTTCAATACCGCTTGGTTGACTTTGGGCTGGGGAGCTTGGGCTGGGCGGTGCACCGGACCGCGGTGCCGCCGGATGTCCCCTCGAAGGTTTTCTGGTACGTGGTCGAGGTAACCCATGTGGGCGGGCAGGAAGTCGCCCGGCCCAAGTACGTGTGCTCTATGCCGTCCCAGGGCGGCCCTTGCGAGCTGACCGATAATCAGGGCAAGCGATTCTTCACGGGGCCCGTTTTCTCGAGCCTCTCCTATCCAGGAGCGTACGATCCGACTCCCAAGGAGTACCGGGATTCCGCGGGTAACTATAAGCCGGGCGAGCACCGCTACTTTGTTCGCTACTGTGACGCCCGGGATTTTGCGCCCAACACGCAGTGGTTCCGTTTGCCCATGAGCGAGCAAACCTACTTCGTACTGGCCGACCCTTTGCGGCGGACGCGGAAATTCAACACTCCTCCCCGCTTCAAGCAAGAGCCGAATAAGCCCGAGACCTGGCCTCCCAAGGTCTTTCTGGTAAGCCAAGCGCAAGGCGAAAAACCCTGAGGCTATTCAAAATCCCGACAGCGCGCCCGCTGCGGCCGCAGCGCTTTTGCTTGCATCGGTCAGCAACAACCGAGTAGAAGGGGCCAATGCCTCCTCGCGGGGGAACTTCGTTGCTGCTGTTGCTTGGCGCCTTAGCCATGCCGGTTTTGCCTGCCTCGGCTCAGGACCTCCCCGTCGCCACCCCTCCCGCTCAACTGCGGGCGACAACGGCCGCGGCTATCTCGGCCGAAAGCGAAAGGAAACTCCGCGCCGCCTTTGAGTCGCTCTACAGCATGGATTTCGACGGTGGGCTGCACCTCTTCCAGGAGGCCGCCGAAGCGGAACCCGAGAGCGCCACTGCCTGCGCTTTCTGGTCTTCGGCTCTGCTCTACAAAATCCTCGCTCACCAGGGCACGCTGCAAAGCCAGCTGTTTGTTACCACCAACGAATTTCTCCGCCACCCGCGCGTCCCGGTGGATCCCGAGCTCGAAAAGCATTTTCAGGGGGTGACCAATAACGCTGAGCAGCGCGCCCGCAAACGTCTTCAGAAAGACGCCAACGACGCCGACGGGCTCTTCGCCCTGGGGCTGGTCTACGGCAACCGCGCCAACTACTTGGCGGGAGTGAAAGCCGAATATCTCCGCGGGGTGCGCATGGGAGAAAAAGCCTACGACTACGAAAAACGCCTGCGGGTGCGGCATCCCGAAATCCACGACGCCGGAGTGGTGCTCGGTATTCGGCACTACATTATCGGGTCGCTCCCGGGCACGGCCCGTTTCTTCCTCTTTTTTGTGGGGGCCAGGGGGAACCGGGAGCGTGGGCTCGAATATCTCCACGAAGCAGCCGGGCACGGCGAATTTCTGCGCACCTATGCGCAAATCCTGCTGGCGGTGGCCTGGGTCCGCGAAGGGCAATGGGAGCGCGCCCTGGCCCAGCTCGAAAACTTCCACGCCCGCTACCCGCGCAACCCCATCTTTCTGCTGGAACTCGCTCGACTCTATCGCCGCCTGGAACGCTACGAGCCGGCGACCCACGCGGCGGGGGAGTTGCTGGTGGAGCTCACAGCCCATGCGCATAACCCGCGCGTGGTCGGGCCAGAGGATGCCTTGCTCGAGTACGGACTCATCGAAGCTGCCCAGAGACAGTTCGACCTGGCCCTGGAATCGCTCCGGCGCGCAGCCGAAGTTCCGGGCGCCAGCAAGCTCACGGTGGCGGAAGCCTGGCTGGAACGGGGAAAAATCTTCGACCGCCAGCGGGAGCGGTCGCAGGCGGTCGCCGAATACAACAAGGTGATTGCGCTGGCTGCTGACCCCGATTCCGTCCGCCAGGCCAAGGCCTACCGCAAGCGCCCTTTCCAACCTTGAAAACCGGCGCGGAGCTTGGCTTCGCCCGCCGCGAAAAATCAGGTATGATGGCGTGGAGCCAGCGATGATTTCCCGCTACACGCGCCCCGCCATGGGAGGCCTCTGGACGGATGAGAAGAAGCTCAGCAAATGGCTGGAGGTGGAGCTGGCGGCGACCGACGCCCTGGCCGACTGCGGGCAGATCCCCCGCGAGGCCGCTGAGCAGTTGCGCGCCCAGGCGCGCCCCCCGAGCGCCGGACGGGTAGCGGAGCTCGAGCGTGACCTCCGGCACGACATCATCGCCTTCACCCTGGCGGTCGTCGAAGGCCTGCCCGCACCGGCCAAAGCCGCCGGGCGCTACCTCCACTACGGCCTGACCAGCTCGGATGTGCTCGACACCACGCTGGCGCTGCAGCTCTCGGAAGCCAACGCGCTCCTGCTGGCGGGCCTCGAGCGGCTGGCGGGCGTGCTCAAGAAGCGCGCCTCCGAGTTCAAAGACACGGTCATCGTCGGGCGCACCCATGGCATCCACGCCGAGCCGACGACCTTCGGCCTCAAGCTCGCTAACTGGTACAGCGAAGCGGAGCGCAACCGGCAGCGCCTGGAGCGGGCGGCCGAGGAGCTGCGCGTAGGGAAAATCTCCGGCGCCGTGGGAACCTTCGCGCATCTGGCTCCCGACATCGAGCAGCGCATCTGCCAGCGGCTGGGCCTGAAGGCGGCGGCCATCAGCTCGCAGATCGTACAGCGCGACCGGCACGCCTACTACGTGGCGACGCTCGCGGTCATCGCCAGCTCACTGGAGAAAATTGCGCTCGAAGTGCGGCACCTGCAGCGCACGGAAGTGCGCGAGGTGGAAGAAGCGTTCGGCCGCGGGCAGCGGGGCAGCTCGGCCATGCCGCACAAGCGCAACCCCATCGTCGCCGAGCAAATCTGTGGGCTGGCGCGCCTCGTGCGCGGGCACGCGCAGGCGGCATTGGAAAACGTTCCCCTCTGGCATGAGCGCGACATCTCGCACAGCTCGGTGGAGCGCGTCATTTTGCCCGACGCCACTATCTTGGTGGACTACCTGCTCGACAAAACGGCGACCCTGATTGAGGCCCTGCGCGTCTATCCGGAGCGCATGCGCGAAAACCTGGAAAGCACCCACGGCCTCGTCTTCTCGGAATCGCTGCTGCTGGAATTGATCAAAAAGGGCGCGGCGCGCGAGGAAGCCTACGCCTGGGTGCAGGCAGCGGCCATGAAAGTCTGGGAATCAAACGGGGACTTCCAGCAAGCCGTCCTCGCCGACCCGCGCATCACCGAGAAGCTGACGCGCCCGGAGATTGACGCCGTCTTCGACCTCGGGCGCGCCCTCCGCCACGTGGACGCCATCTTTGCGCGCGTTTTCAGTGGCTAATCGGTGGCCGCCAAGCGCATCACCAGGCGGGAAATCTTGTAGGCCACCGCCATGTCCGGCGCGGCGTAGCGCACCACGCGCCCGCTGACTCGCTCCATCGCCGGCACTACCATGGCGGCGTCGGCCTGCGCCGAATCCGCCAGCTCGATTTCAATCGTTACCGGGCGCGTCAGTTGCACCGGCTTGATGTCGCGGCGCCGCGCCAGGGCGGCCTTGATGCCGGCAGCGATCTTCTCTCGCGCGGCCGCGGGATTCATCGTGCGCGCCGCCGTCTTTCCGATGCCTTCTTTGACCGCCAGGGCTTCAACGCCGGGAATAAACGCGCGCGCCTGCTCGGTGACGGCGCGGTCGCCGGAGATGAACACCACCGGCACGCCGTAGTGGCCCGCCAGCGCGGCGTTGAGGCCGTACTCGCCAACCTCGTGCCCGTTGAGCTGGACGCTTTTCAGGTTGCCGCTGTAGGTATGGTCGAGCACCCCGTCCACCGTGGAGGCCTGCGGGTGGTAGCCGATGAAAATGACCGCCGAGAAAGTGGAATCCAAGCCTTGCATCATTCCGAAAGGCTTGGGGGCGCCGGTAATGAGCGAGGCGCGGGGGTCGAGTTGGTCGGGCTGAAGGTTGGTCTGCGGACCGTGGGAGTCGTTGGCCACAACTTCGGCAGCCCCGGCGTCAAAGGCGGCGGCGATAGCGGCGTTCACCTCAGCGGTCATCAGGCTGCGACCGAAGGCGTAGTCACGCCCGGTGGAGGACACCTGACTCGAATCCACCAGCCCGGCGATGCCTTCCATGTCAGCCGAAATGTAAACCTTGAAGCCCGGTGGCTGGGCGAAGCTGAACATCCCAGCCAGGATCACAATCGTTGCCGGCAACAAAACCCTAGCAAAGACTCGCATAGGTTCCCTCCTGCAAAATCGCGCTAACAGGAAAATTGCGGCGCTTCAGTCGGTCTTGACGCGCATCTCGGCGTTGATGAGCCGCTCGACCGGCTGGCCGCCCACCAGGTGCTTCTCGATGATTTCGGGCACGTCGTCGGGCGTGACGCGCTGGTACCAGAGGCCGTCGGGATGAATGATGACCGTGGGGCCGGTGGGGTGCTGGCCGGTGCAGCCGACCCGCGTGACGATGATGTCGGTGAGGCCGCGCGTGGCCACCTCCTGCTTGAAGCGCTGCCAGACCTCGACCCCGCCCTTGGTGGCGCACTTCCCCTCTCCTTCGGTGGTGCAGCAGAAAACCTGTTTGCGAAAGACTTTCGGCATTGCTGCCTCCTGTGACCGGCAACCGCTAAGATAAGTTGACTTGGCAAAGAAGGCAACTCTAAGATGCCGACACTTCCTATGAACGGCAAGACGATTGTGCTGGGGGTGACGGGCGCCTCGGGGGCGGTCTATGCGCAGCGGGTGGCGCAACTGCTGGCCGGGGACAAACGCGTCGCCCGCGTGCATCTCGTAGTCTCCGACGGCGGGCGCAAGCTCTTGCGGCAGGAGCTGAACATCTCTCCCCGCGACCCGGGGCAACTGCCAGCGGCGCTCGTCGGACGTGCCGCCAAGAAACTCGAGCTGCTCGAAATCACCGACATTGGCACCTCCATCGCCAGCGGCAGTTACCCCACCGACGGCATGCTCGTAGTTCCCTGCTCGATGGGCACGCTGGCCGCCATCGCCCACGGCCTCTCCGACAACCTCATCGAGCGCGCCGCCGACGTGCATTTGAAGGAAGGCCGGCGGCTCATCCTGTGCTGGCGCGACGCACCGCTGAGCCAGATTCACCTCGAAAACATGCTGCGGCTGGCGCGCGCCGGCGCCACCATTTTTCCGCTGGCTCCGGCCTACTACCACGGCGCCAAAACCATCCCTGAGCTGGTGAACCAGTTCTGTGCCCGCTTGCTGGCCCGGCTCGGCCTGCCGCAGGAGTCTCAGTTTCGCTGGAAGGGCATGAGGAAGTGAAGCCGCTGGTCACCACCCTGCGGATGATTAAGTTCGAACACTCAGTCTTTGCCCTGCCGTTTGCGTTCCTCGGCGCGCTCCTGGCCGCGCAGGGATGGCCGAGCGGGCGGCAAATTTTCTGGATTATCGTGGCCATGGTGGGAGGTCGCAGCGCCGCCATGGCCTTCAACCGCATCGCCGACCTGCGCTACGACCGCGAGAACCCGCGCACAGCCAACCGAGAGCTGCCCACCGGGCAACTCTCGCTTCCCTTCACCGCGGCGTTCACCGCCGTTTCAGCCGCGGTGCTGGTCGTCGCCGCCTGGCAGCTCAACCCGCTGGCGCTGACACTCTCGCCCGTCGTGCTGGCGATCCTGCTTCTCTACTCTTACACAAAGCGTTTCACCACGCTGACCCACTGGGTGCTGGGGCTGTGCCTGGGGATGGCGCCGGCGGGGGCGTGGATTGCGGTGCGCGGGAGGCTCGATTGGGGAATTCTGCCGCTGTCGCTGGCAGTGATGTTCTGGGTGGCGGGCTTCGACATCATCTACGCTTGCCAGGACGTGGAGTTCGACCGCCGGATGCGACTTTTCTCGCTGCCCAGCCGCATCGGGATAGCGCCAGCCTTGCAGGTGGCGCGTCTGCTGCACGTGGCGATGCTGGGGCTACTAGTCTGGGTGGCGCATCTCGCGCGCCTGGGGCTACTGGCCTACGGCGGGCTGGCCGTGGTGAGCGCGCTGCTGGCCTACGAGCACTCGCTGGTCAAGGCCGACGACTTGAGCCGAGTGAATGCTGCATTTTTTACGGTGAACGGCTATATTAGTGTTCTGCTGCTGCTTTTTTGGGGAGCCGACATTCTGACATGAGCGGCGCGCCACTCGTCCTCGAAGACAAGCGCCTCGAGCCCATCGTTGAGAAAGTGCGGGCGGGCGAGCGGCTGAGCTACGAGGACGGCGTCGCGCTCTACCGCTCGCATGACCTGCTGGCGCTGGGCTGGATGGGGAATTGGATGCGGGAGCAGAAAAACGGCAATTTTTGCTATTACAACATCAACAAACACATCAACCCCACCAACGTCTGCGTGGCCCACTGCCGGCTGTGCGCCTTCGGGCGGGACCCCAGCGCCCCCGGGGCTTATACGATGGCGGTGGAAGAAATCGTGCGCACCGCCGCCACCGGCTACTCAGAAAGCGTCACCGAGTTCCACATTGTTGGCGGCCTGCACCCCGATTTGCCCTTCGACTACTACCTGGACTTGCTGCGGGCGCTGAAGAAGGCGTTTCCGCCCGTGCACCTGAAGGCCTTTACGATGGTGGAGGTGCACTACCTGGCCAAGATTTCGAAGCTGTCCATCCGCGACACGCTGCTGCGGCTGAAGGAGGCGGGGCTCGACTCCCACCCGGGCGGCGGGGCGGAGATTTTCCATCCGCGGGTGCGCAAGGTCATCTGCGATCACAAAACCTCGGGGATGATGTGGCTGGAGATTGCCCGCACGGCGCACGAGCTGGGCCTGCACTCGAACGCCACCATGCTCTACGGCCACATCGAGACGGAAGAAGAGCGCGTCGACCACTTGCTCAAATTGCGCGAGTTGCAGGATGAAACGCGCGGCTTCGTCTGCTTCATTCCGCTGGCCTTTCACCCCGACAATACCGCGCTTTCGCACCTGCCCAAGCCCAGCGGCATGCTCGACCTCAAGAACATCGCCATCAGCCGCCTGCTGCTCGACAACTTCCCCCACATCAAGGCCTACTGGATTATGCTCACGCCGGCGATGGCCCAGGTGGCGCTGCGCTTCGGCGCCGACGACCTTGACGGCACGGTGATTGAAGAGAAAATTTACCACGACGCCGGCGCGCAGACGGCGCAGGCGATGCGCCGCTCCGAGCTGCTGCGGCTGATTCGCGACGCCGGGCGCGAGCCCGTGGAGCGCGACACGCTTTACCGGCCCGTGACCCGCACACCGGCGGGCGAGCCTCGCATCGACACCACCCTCACCGTCAATGTCTGAAATCTCCCGAGCTCAATACCCCTGGCCTGCGCGGACGCCTCGCCAATTCTTGGCTTGCAGCATGGGGCAGAACGTGTTAGGAAGCAGACAAGGTTTTCTTCCGAGGGATTGGCTGCGGGGGTGGACATGCACCATCTAACCGGGACTCGACCCTCACCAAGTTGGATCCTGGGGGCAGGCGTTGTTCTGATGGGCTGCCTTTGGCTTCAGGGGGACCAGGGAAACATTTCTCCCGTGGTCACACCCGAGCAGCAGGCCGAACAGCTGGCCGACGCGGAAGAGCCTCCTGGCTCAGGGAGGTGTGCAGAAAGAAACACTCCGGGAGTTCACTTTGAGTTGCGAGAAACGGGACGCCAGAGGAGTGGGCATGTAAGAGGGGTTACGGAAGTCACCTACGATCTCGTGACCTCCGATTTCCCGGCCGGGAAGGTGTTCCAACTCTATATTTGGAGCATAGAAATAAATAGACCACTGCCGTTTTTTAAAGGCAAGACAGCCGATGAGTCGGGCAAACTCGACCCCGTATCACACAGCATTGATAGTTTCATGCGGGGTGAATGGATGGAGTTGAGCACCCTGTCCACCGATGGGAGTGTCAGAGCCTGCTCCCGGAGGATTCCTTTCCCGCTTGAAGCCCGGGACAATCGCTGCCGGGTCTGGCTCGAGGTCATGAATCGTGAGGCTACGATTTTCCGCGTCTATGCGGAAGGGTTCGAGCCCAATGAGGAACTGCTCTGCAGGTGGCGCTCCGACG
>JBOGNW010000140.1:0-6168 GCA_050747425.1 Candidatus Acidiferrales bacterium | reverse complement strand
CCGCTGAAAGCGTTGCAGCACATTGATTCCGCCCGCCTCCCGGCGGCCTATCTGCTGCGCGACTTCCATCCCTACCTGACCGACCCGGCCCTGGTACGGCGCCTGCGCGAGATTGCCCAGGAGAACGCCTCGCTGGGGGTCACTCTGGTGTTTTCTTCGCCTGCGCTCCAGTTGCCCATGGAGCTGCGCCCGTTAGCCGCGCGCTACACCTTGCGTCTTCCCGATGAAACTGAGCTACGGCAGGCAATGATGGACACTTTCCGCGACCTCAACCAGAACCAGAATTTCGCTTTCCGGCTCAATGAAGCCGAACAGACCCAACTCCTGCGCAATCTCAAGGGGCTCACCCTCGACCAGGCGCGCCGCGCCATCAGCCGCGCCGTGCTCGACGACGGGGTTCTCGACGCCCGAGACATCGCCGCGGCCATGAAAACCAAGAAGGAGCGCATCGAAGAGTCTGGTGTTCTCGAGTACTTTGAAATCGAAAAAGACCATCCGGAGCTGGGCGGGCTCGAGAGCCTCAAGCAGTGGCTGCGGCGCTTTCAGGCGGGGTTCAGCGCCCAGGCCCGCGAACTCGGCCTGCGCCCGCCGCGGGGAGTTCTGCTGGTGGGGGTGCAGGGCTGCGGCAAGAGCCTGGCGGCCAAGACCATTGCTCGCGAATGGAGCCTGCCCCTGCTGCGTCTCGACCCGGGCCGCTTGCTGGACAAATACATGGGCGAGTCAGAAAAAAACTTGCGGCGGGCTTTCGAAACCGCCGAAGCGGTGGCGCCCATTGTGATGTGGATTGACGAGATTGAAAAAGCCTTCGCCGGCACGTCATCCTCTGAGGCGGATGCCGGGCTGGGCCGGCGGTTGTTCGGCAGCTTCCTCACCTGGCTTCAGGAAAAGAAGGAGACGGTGTTTGTGGCGGCCACCGCCAACGATCTCTCTACGACGCCCCCCGAACTCCTCCGCAAAGGGCGGTTTGATGAAATCTTTTTTGTGGATTTGCCCGACGCCGGCGAGCGCCGCCAGATTTTCTTGATTCACCTCAAGCTGCGGCGCCAGGAGGCGAAAACCTTCAACCTCGACGCTCTGGTCGAAGCCTCCGAAGGCTTCAGCGGCGCCGAAATTGAGCAGGCTGTCATCGCCGCGCTTTATGGGCTGCTGGCCGAGCAGGCCCCGCGGCTGACGACCGAACGGATTCTGAGCGAACTCCAGCGCACCATTCCGTTATCGCAGTCGCGACGCGAATACGTCGAGGAGTTGCGGCGCTTCGCCCACGATCGCTTCGTGCCCGCCCGCTGAGACGAGGCGCGCCTCAACGCGACCGGAAACGAATCGCGCCCGCCTTTTCGGCGCTTTCCAGAACTTCCCGCACTTTTGCCAGCGTCACCGGGCCGTAATACCACTCGCCGGCGGAGATGGTTTCGGCGCGCACAATGCGATAGATATCGAGCACCGACCGCTGGCCATCCACGAGGTTGCGGGTCTCATAGGAGTAGTGCCCATGGATGCCGCTGACGGACGCCGCCTTGCGCATTTTTTCCATCGTCACCGCCAGCGGCCCGGTGCGCTCGGGAATCAACTGGCCGGCCGCTTTTTCTTCGTCACTCAACGCGACGCTCGGAGCGGAGCCGATGAGCTGCTTGAAGTAGGAGTCGAGGTCGGCGCGCAGCGATTGGGCCAGCGTCTCGACGCGCCGCCGCACGCTGGCGAGCAACGCCGCCCCCGGGCCGTTCGCAGGAACCAGCGCGCGCGCCGAGTCCACGGTCGCCAGCTCGTTCTGCGTGGCGACCTCGAGCAGCAGGGCGGCGTCGGCGTAGCGCGCCGCCGGCACACCAGCCGACTCGTCGGCCAGGCGCAGCAGCGCCGCGGCGCTGTCGCGCGCCAGCCGCTGTTGCGCGTTGGCCAGCACCACGGCGGCCAGGCCCGAGCTCTCCGGCTCGCCGGCCAGGGCAATGTAGTAGGCGGTGGCGGCCACGATGAAAGCATTGCGGCGGAGCTGAGTGGCGTCAATCTGCCAGAGGTCGTCATCGGTGGAGTGGATGTAGGGATCGGGCCAGTTGGTCAGCGAGATGCCCGGGATGCCGATGCGGCCGTCGTTGAACACCAGGTGGTCGGTCGAGTCGTAAAAGGCCACTGCCTCGGCGCGATAAGGCTCGCGCGTCCCCAGGGTGGCGAAGAGCGGCCGCGAAAAGTCGCCGGCATCCACGCCACCGCGCAGCGGGAAGGCCGTATTGGCCTGGCGAACGGTTTCGACCGCGCTTTCCATCACCGCGTTCAAGAAACTCGGGCGCGAGAAGGGCGTCCGGCTCAAGAATTGCACGCGCCCCCCTAAGCTCTGCTTGGCTCCCACCATGTCTTGGTTCAGCTCCACCAGGCTACGGGCCGCTTCTTCCGGGTGCTCGGCGAAATACTGGTAGGGCGCCGAAATTTCATCCACCCACCAGAAACGGATGTCACGCCGCGGGCGGGGCAACTTGCCTTCGTTGATGAGCTGCGTAAGCGTCCGGCCAATCTCGAGCAGACTGGCGCAGCCGGAGCGGTCGTCGTTGGCCGAGGTTTTTTCTTCCTGCAAGTGCGCGGTCAGGATGATGGCCTGGTCGTGAATTTCCGTGCCGCGAATCCAGCCCTCGACGATGCCCTGTATGTGCTCGCCGAAATCGGCGGTTATCTTGACCCGTACCCGCGGCGCCGCGGCTTTCTCGCCTTCCTTGGCCGCCTTCAGTCGGGCGCGCAGCCGCTCGCCTTCGCGCGGCGTCAGTATCCAGGCGAAGGCGGACTCGTTCTTCTCGTCCCGCGAGCGCAAGGGAATTCCCAGCCAGGCGAGCTGGTCGGGAAGAAAGTCGCGGCGACCGACGTAGGTAATAACCCCCAGCGCGCCCCGCTTCCAGACCGCCTGCTCTTGCACGCCACCGGGGAACCCCGAGGCGAGAACGGCCTTTCCTTTTACGTCTTTGCCCTCGTAGTCGGCGTCGCTCGTGCCCGCGCCCACATCCACCAGCTCCGCCGTAACGTCGGTCGTGCGGCTGTTGGTGGCGACCCGCAGCGGCGTCTCGCGGACGTCTCCCAGCTTCATCTCCACCGGTTCCAGCAGCCAGGCCTCTCCGCTGCGCAGGTTCCAGCCGGGCTCGTTGGCTTTCATCCAGATGATTTGCACGCCGTCGAGCCCGATGGCGCGCGCCTTTTCGGCCACCCACTCGGCTTCGCGGCGAAAGTCGTCGGTGCCGCCATTGGGGGAGTGGTAGAGGGTCAAGTAACGCAGATGATCGAAGGCGATGTCGCCGGAGAGCTCGTTCTCCAGTGCCTTCCACACCTTCTCCGGGATGACGGGTGTGCTTTGCCCCTGTGCCAGCAGGGGAAGCAGGCAAAGAGCGAAGGGAAGAAACACCAGGCGGCGGAGCTTCATGGTAGCAACCTCCGATGAAATTCGAAGTGAGAATCAGACCGTGAAAGGCGCGCCATTATAGCGCAGAACTGGTATAGACTTGCTCATCGCCATTTCTTGTGTTGGGCAGGGAAGGAGCCGAGCGATGACCCAGGCGAACTCCACCAGGCCATTTCTCGCCAGCGCAGTGTTGCTTCTCGCCGCCGTGCTGGCCTCGGCGCAAACCAGCGACCTGGGGCGAATTGACTTCGCCACCTCCGGCCAGCCCGCCGCCCTGGAGCACTTCCTGCGCGGCGTGCTATTCCTTCACAGCTTCGAATATGCCGATGCCCGCCAAGAATTCCAGGCGGCCGAGAAGCTGGACCCCGGCTTCGCCCTCGCCTTCTGGGGCGAGGCCATGACCTACAACCATCCTATCTGGCAGGAGCAAGACTTGGAGGCGGCGCGGGCCGTGCTCAACCGCTTGGCCCCGACGCCCGAAGCCCGGCTCGCCAAGGCTCCCACGGAGCGCGAAAAAGCCTACCTGCGCGCTCTTGAGATTCTCTACGGCGAAGGCGACAAGCTGGCCCGCGACCGCGCCTACGCGGCGGCTATGCGGCGCCTAGCTGAGCAATACCCCGGCGACCTCGAAGCCGCCAGCTTTTCAGCACTCGCTCTGCTGGGCTCGGTGCGCGAGCGCGACTACGCCACTTACATGCAGGCGGCCGCCATTGCCGAGCAGGTGTTCGTCAAAAATCCCGAGCACCCCGGCGCCGTGCACTACTTGATTCATTCCTACGACGACCCCATTCACGCGCCGCTGGGACTGCGCGTGGCGCGCGTCTACGCCAAGATTGCGCCGGCGGCCACGCATGCCCAGCACATGCCGTCGCACATTTTCCTGGCGCTGGGTATGTGGGACGACGTCGCCGCCGCCAACGAGGCCTCCTGGGCGGCCTCGCTCCAACACGGCGACCCCAGCTACCACGCCCTGCACTGGCTCGAGTACGCCTACCTGCAAGAGGGACGCTACCGCGAGGCGCGCCAACTGCTGGAAAGGATGGAAGCCGACAGCCAGAAGTCAACTTCGCCGCAGGCGAGCTGGCATCTGGCCGCCATGCACGCGGCCTACCTGGTCGAAACCCGGCAGTGGTCGAGCGAGCTCGCGGCCACGCAAGTGGGACCTGAAGGAGTCTCCGAGATATCGGCTCCGGCCGGAAGTCTTTTCGCGCAGGGCTTGGCCGCCGTGAAGCGCGGCGACCTCGCTGCCGCCAATCGGGCGCTCGCTGAGCTTAAGGCTCTTCGCGCGAGCGCCGCCACCGAGAGCACACAACACCATAGCTCGATGAGCATGTACTCACAGGTGTCGTCCGGGGCGCTCAAGGCCGCCGAGGTGATGGAGCAGGAGCTGGCGGCGCTCTTGCTGGCCGCCGAGGGAAAGAGGGAGGACGCCGTGGCGGCCCTCGAGGCGGCCGCCGCGGCGGAAGACAGCATGAGTTTCGACTTCGGTCCCCCGGCCATCGTCAAGCCTTCGCGCGAGCTACTGGGCGAGAGGCTTCTGGAAATGAACCGGCCGGAAGAAGCCGAAAAGCAATTTGAGCTGGCGCTGACGCGCGCGCCCAGACGGGCGCTGGCTCTGCTGGGGCTGGCGCGTTCCGCTTCCCGGGCGGGCCACGCCGAGGCTGCCGAGCGGGCTTACGCCGACCTGCGCAGCCTCTGGCAGCGCGCCGACGCTGGGCTTGCCGACTTGCAAGAGATCCGCGCCGGCGGGGCCTCGACGAATCGCTGAGGAGCAGAGCGAAGTCTCGCGCTGCCGACGCAGGTCAAATCCACGCCAACGAGGGAACCGTGAAGAAGAGCGTTGTTTTTCTCGGCTGTTTTCTGCTGATGGCGCTGCCGGCTCAGTGCCAGAAGCCACCGCTGCTGCCGGAGCCGGTGGTGGCGGCGCTGGCGGCAGAGCTTTCTGGCGAGACGGCCAAGCGCAACCTCGAATTCGTGGCCCGGCAGCACCGCATGCGCGGCTCGCGCGGCTTCCGCGCCGCCGCCGAGCACATCACCGGCGAGCTCAAGAGTTACGGCCTATCCGACGTGCGCATCGAGCAGTTTCCCGCCGACGGCAAGACCTTCTACGGCACGCAGAAAGCCCGCCCGGCCTGGGACGCCGACTTCGCCGAGTTGTGGGAGTTGCGGGAAAGCGGCGGCGCGTGGACTCCGGCCCTGCGCCTGGCGAGTTGGGAGGCGATGCCGATTACGCTGGCGCAGGATAGCGAGAGCGCCGACGTTACGGCCGACCTCGTGGACGTCGGGAACGGCACGCAGGAGAGCGATTACGCGGGCAAGGATGTGCGCGGCAAAATCGTGCTGGCCGCGGCCCAGCCGGGCGCGGTGGCGCGCCTCGGGGTCGAGCGCTACGGCGCCGCCGGCATTGTCAGCTACGCGCAGAACCAGCGCACCGCCTGGTGGGGCGAAAACGAAAACTTGGTGCGCTGGGGGCATCTGGACAGCTTCTCAAGCACGCCCACCTTCGCCTTTATGGTTTCGCTCAAGCAGGCGCGCGCATTTCTGCAGCGGCTGGTGGGTGGGGAGCGGATTCGCCTGCACGCCATCGTGCGCGCCGGCCGCCATCCCGGTTTTTATGACATCGTTACCGCCACGCTTCCCGGCGCCGACCCGCAGCGGCGTGACGAGGAAATCGCCTTCAGTTGTCACCTGGACCACCAGCGGCCCGGAGCCAACGACAACGCCAGCGGCTGCGTAACCATTCTGGAAGTGGCCCGCACGCTTGCGAAGCTGGTGCGCGAAGGCAAGCTTCCCCCACC
>JBOGNW010000139.1:0-7144 GCA_050747425.1 Candidatus Acidiferrales bacterium | reverse complement strand
GCCGTGCCGTAGAGCAGAAGCCACACGCCCGGCAGGGCCGCCACCAGCCCCGCCCGGTAGAGAACGAACGTCAGCATCGCCCCGACCAGCAGCGGGGGACACAGCCCTAGGGCGAACTTACGCGCCGGGCCGGAGAGCAGGGAAAGGTTGGCGCGGCGGGCTTTCGTTACTGACGTCCAGGCGCCCACCGCCATCGCCACCGCGGCGGCCACCGTCCAGGTAGCGAGCCAGGCTTCCGGCGAGCGCTGCCGCGAAGCCACAAGGGCGGCGGCGAGCGCGATCAAGCCCATACCCACGCCCCCCCAACCGGGCACAGCCGTAAAGGAGCCGGCCTGCTCCATGGTCTGGCGGATGAAGCGCAGGTTGGCGGCGGCTTCGGCGTCGAGGCGCGGCGTCTCCTTGCCCGATTCGGGCGCGCCCGTTTCGGGCTCTGCCGGCCGTCGGAAGGGCAGCGGCGGTCGCATAGGTGGGAGGCTAGCTTTTGGGTTTGCAATTGTCAAGTACTTTGCGATACAAAGTATGGCGACCTAGGCTGAGCCCCAGGGTTTGTGTAGGGGAGGGGCTTGCTTGTCCTGAGCCCGTCGAAGGGCCCCCTCCCGCAGCTTGCGGGGAGCCCGGTGCGTCACGAGACACCGCCCCTAGCAACCGCAATCGCTGCCGCCCCTGTAGGAGGTCCCTCAGACGGGTCTATCTTGATTTGGGTAGGGCAGGGCTTTATCGGAGCGCAGCGGAGATCCTGAGCGGAGTCGAAGGACGCCTTGCCCTCTGTCATTCTGAGGCCGCAAGCCGAAGAATCTCGGCTGAGATGCTACGCCTGTCTGCCGCAGGCAAGGCTTTACGCCTTGCCGCGGTTCACGCCGACGGCAGCGGGTCGAACTCGGCCGCAAACCGGATGACGCGCTTGGCGGGGCTGAAGCGCGCTTCGCGGGCGTAATCCAGAAAGGCGGCCAATTGCTCGGCGGCGTCGCGGTAGCCAAGCAGGATGGCGGGAGCGCTGGTCGCGAGGCCGAAATCAAGCACCGCCCCTCCCAGCTCTTGGCTGGGACGGATGGTGAAGGCTTTGACGTAGCGGTAGCGCCGCGTCCCCAGGTCAATCTCAACCTCTTCCGGGCGCACCCCGTGCTCGCCCGCCGCCCGCTCCACCACCGCGTTGATGTTGCTCAGAATCTTCAAGTCGGTCACCAGGTTCTGCGCCATCAGGATGTCGAGCGCCCGCAGGCCCACATCCAAAAAAGTCTTGGCGTCGCCCCGGCGGCCGCCGGCCGGGCTCATCAACACCAAGAAAAGCACATTCGCTCCCAAGCGAATGGCGGGGCGAATCGGCTGGTTGACCACAATGCCGCCGTCGGTGTAGCGCCGGTCGCCGATGGGCACGGGCTCGTAGACGATGGGCAAGGCCGAGCTGGCCACCACGGCGCGAACCAGATCGTCAGTGGCCGTGACTTCCTCAGTGACAAAGTGCACATCGGCTCCCGGGTCGGCGGCCAGTTGACCCGCCGGGGTATTGGAGAAATAGCGGGCCTCCCCGGTTTCGAGGTCCGTCCCCGTGAACAGCACGCGAATGGGCGAAGCGCGCAGTTGTTCGCTCGTCATCCGCTGGCGGAGCATGCGGCCGCGCTCGAAATTGGTGAACAGTCCCGGGCCCAGCGGCACGCGGATCAGTTGGTGCAACAGAGTGCTCAAAGGAGCGCGCCACTGTTGACGCAAGGCCAGTGAGAGAAGGATGGCGCTCACCAACAGCGCCGCGGTCTCGGGGTGCAGGCGCACAAAATCCGCCACCAGGCTGTAGGCATGCAGCGAAACCAGCAGCTTGAGAATCACGCCCCAAACGATGAGGTTGGCGGCCACCGAAGCGAGCGCTTTGGTCAGGTTCGGCTTCCAGGACGAGCGGTGGAAGAAGTTTCGCACTACATAGCCGAGGTAGGGCAGATAGTCGTAGAGCAGCAGCACCGCCAGCCCGGCCAGCCCCAGCCAGAACCAGGTGGGCCCGGGGCTGGGCAAGTTGAAACGAATGCCTTTGACTTGGAACAGATAGATGAGCAGGTTTCCGAAGCCGGCCGAGGCGGCGATGAGTCCGGCGAGCATCCATAGATAGCGTGTCCATTCGATGCCGACCACGGGCGGGGTGATGTCGCTCCAGGACTCAATTAGCGGCTCGGCGTTGCCCACCAGCGTGTTGGAATGGGCCACGTAGCTGGCGGCGTTGATGCTGCCCACCGAAGTGGCGGTGACGATGTGGGTGGGGAGTTGCGCGTCTTGAAATGCCAGCAGCACGCCGGCCTCGTAGGCCCCGCGCGCCCCCCCGCCGGACAACACGATGGCCGTACGTCCGCCCAAAAGTTGCCAAAAGTGGCCCGCCTCCGCCCGCTGCATCCGCGCCCGAAACTCCCCCCTCGCCTCCCCCAGTTGGTCCTTGAAGTCCGCGGTGCGCACCGTTGCGGGGAATAGTCGGATGGGAGGAGAGGAAAGTCAACTGGTGGATGTAGAGGTAATGGAAGGATGGGGCGGAAACGGGCGGGGATGGGGTGGAAACGGGCGGGGTTCGGTTGTGTTTCGACGGGGCTAGCGGGTATACTTGAAAATTGGCTCTGCCGCCGAGAGGCGTTCGCGGGAGAGCAGGAGGAGAAAGTGAGCGGACGAGCGCGAGCCATAGTCTTGGGGCTGTCGCTGGTGGTGGTGCTCTACGTGGCCCTGGGCGGATTGCTCGGCCGCACAGTGGGCGAAGGCGCCTACCAGCAACTGGCGGTTTTCAGCGAAGTGCTGAAGCACATTGACGGGGATTACGTCGAAGACCCGAACCTGCACCAGGTAACGGTAGGAGCCTTGCGGGGCCTGCTCGAGGCGCTCGACCCCTACTCCAGCTACCTGACCCCGCTCGAATACGCCGAATATCAGAAGAAAAAGCAGTCGCCGGCGGCCGGAGAAGTGGGCCTGGTGCTCTCCAAGCGCTACGGCCTGATCAACGTGGTGGCGGCCATGCCGGAGAGCCCGGCAGCGCGCGGCGGACTGCACAGCGGGGACATCATCGAATCGCTGGGCGATTTTTCCACCCGGGATATGTCGGTGGAGCAAGCGTATCTGCTGCTGGCGGGCGAGCCGGGCACGTCGGTGAAGCTGGCGGTGGTGCGCCAGGCGCGCACCGAGCCGCAGACGGTGGAGCTGGTGCGGGCGCGGCTGAAGCCGCTGCCGGTGTTGAGCGACCGCCTGGAAGACGACATCGGTTACCTCCGGATTTCGAGCTTCGCCACCGGCCAGGCCGCCGAAGTGGCCGCCGCCCTGAAGCAGTTGAACTCCAAAGGCGCGCATCGGCTGGTGCTGGATGTGCGCGATTGCGCCACGGGCTCGGCGGAGGAGGCGGTGGCCGTAACGCGGCTCTTTCTCAGCCGCGGGATGATTACCTACGTGCAGGGGCAGCAGTATCCTCGCCAGCAATTCGAGGCCGAGGGAGCCGCGGCGCTGTGGAAAGGCCCGATGACGGTGTTGATTAACAACGGCACGGCAGGTCCGGCGGAAATTCTGGCCGCGGCGGTGGGCGACAACCACCGCGGAGAAGTGATTGGGCAGCGGAGCTACGGCGTGGGCTCGGTGCAGAAAGTGATTTCGCTCGAAGACGGGGCGGCGTTATTTCTGGTGATCGCCAAGTATTACAGCCCCGGGGGCAAGGCCCTTCAAGACAACGCCGTAACGCCGACGGTGGCGGTGGAGCTGGAGGAGGGAGAAACGCCTCCGGTGTCCCACGGCCTGCCGCCGCCGGGCGACCCGGTACTGAAGAAAGCGCTGGAAGTGTTGCGCGCCCAGGCGCTGGACAAAGCCGCCTAAGCGCACCCGCCGCGCATCTTAGACAACGTATGCGCCGGTTTTGCCTGTTTGCCCTGACCTGCCTGCTGGCACTGCCGGCCACCAGCCAGCAACCCCCTTCGCCTCCGCGCCCGGAGGGTCCGGGCTACCGGGTGCGGGTCAAAGTCGAAATCGTCGCCGCGCCGGTGGTAGTGCGTGATCAGACGGGCGAGTTTGTCTATGACATTCGGCGCGACGAGGTGGAGGTCTTCGACAACGGCCAGCCGCAGCAGTTGAGCGCCTTCGAGCTGGCCTCGGCGCCCGTTTCGCTGGTGCTGCTGCTGAACACCTCGCAGCGTGTGGCGCCGTTGCTGGAGCGGGTGAAGCCGAGCGGGGTCCTGTTTTCAAGCTACGTGATGGGGCAGAACGGGGAAGCGGCGGTCATCACCTTTGATGATGAGATTACCGTGCGGCAAGAATTCAGCGGGGATGTGGAAAAGCTGGTCAAGACGGTGTCCCAGGTGCAGGCGGGGGGGAGCAAAGCGCGGCTGGCCGACGCCCTCGACCAGGCTGTGGCTCTGCTGGTGGAACGGCCGCAGGGACGCCGCGGCGTCATCGTGGTGGTGAGCGAAGCGCGGGACGAGGGCAGCGAGGTTCCAATCGGGATTCCGCTGCGGAGCGCGCAACTGGCTGGCATCAGCGTTTACACTATTGCCTTGAACCGGACGGAGGCCATCTGGCGGCGCCGGCCGGAAGAAACTCCCGTAAAGCCCTCTCCCTATCCGCCCGGCGTCAGCCCTATGCCGCCCCTGCCCGGACAGGTGCAGACTCCGACGACGGAAACGCAGCGGCAACAGGCGGGGGCGGACATTGCGGGAGCGGTCAAGGCGGTGGTAACGACGCTCAGCGATACGCTGGGGCAAAACGTGCTGGAGGTCTACGCGCAGGGCTCGGGCGGGCAGTCCTTCGAGCCTTCGAGCCGAGAGGAATTCGAGGCGGCCATTAACCTCATCGGGCAGGACCTGCACAATCAGTACCTGGTCAGCTACCGGCCGTCGAACCGCGACCAGGAAGGCTTCCACCGGCTGGAGGTGCGGGTGAACCGGCCGGGGGTGCAGGTGCGCACGCGGGCCGGGTACTACGTCGGGCCGCCGCTCTAAGTCCTCAGAAACAGAAATCTGAAATTTGAGATTTGGGAGAGGAAAGCAGACTGGTTCTGCGGGGGTGGTGGGCGTTGACTCGCCTGCGGGCGGCCCCTAAGATGAGTCGGGGAGTGTTGGTGTCTCCATGATTGGCCGGACGGTTTCCCACTACCGCGTGCTGGAACGGCTGGGCGGCGGCGGCATGGGCGAAGTGTTCAAGGCGGAAGACACCAAGCTCGGCCGGGCGGTGGCGCTGAAGTTCCTGCCGGCAGAACTTTCCCGGGACGCGCAGGCGGTGGAGCGCTTCGTGCGCGAAGCGCGCGCGGCTTCGGCGCTGAATCACCCGCATATCTGCACCATTTACGAGATTGATGAGTTTGAAGGCCAGCACTTCATCGCTATGGAGTTTCTCGACGGGCAGACGCTCAAGCATCGCATCGGGGCCGGGCCCATGGGGATGGAGACCTTGCTGGAAATCGGGGTGCAGATTGCCGACGCGCTGGACGCCGCCCACACGGGCGGCATCGTGCACCGCGACATCAAGCCGGCCAATATCTTTTTGACGCGGCGCGGCCACGCCAAGATTCTGGATTTCGGTTTGGCCAAGCTGGCTCCGGCGCCAGCGGCGCGCGCGGGCCCGGCGAGCGGCGTGAACGCCACCGCCGATGCCACCCTGAATGGCGAAGAGCATCTGACCAGCCCCGGCACTACGGTGGGCACGGTGACTTATATGTCGCCGGAGCAGGTGCGGGGCGAAGAGCTCGACGCCCGCAGCGATTTGTTTTCGTTCGGCGGGGTGCTCTATGAGATGGCCACCGGCCGCCAGGCCTTCGCGGGCGCGACCACCGGGGTCATCTTCGACGCCATTCTGAACCGGGTGCCGGTGCCGCCGGTGCGGCTGAACCCGCAGGCGCCGGCGGAGCTGGAGCACATCATCGGCAAAGCGCTGGAGAAGGACCGCAAGCTGCGCTATCAGTCGGCGGCCGACTTGCACGCCGATTTGCAGCGGCTCAAGCGCGACGCCGATTCGGGCCGCTCGACGGCGATGACGGCGGTGGCCGCGCCGCCCCCGGCCGCCGCCCCGGCTCCGGCGCAGGAGTTAAGCTCGGACGCGCAGCTCGCTGTGGGGCTGTTCAAGCGTCACAAGCTGGCGGGGGTTGTGGCTCTGGCGGCGGGGGCCCTGCTAGCCATTCTGGCCATAGTGCGGTTCTTGCCGTTCCGGCCGGCGCAGGCGCTGACCGAGCGCGACTCGGTGCTGCTGGCGGATTTTGTCAACACGACGGGTGACACGGTGTTTGACGGCACGCTCAAGCAGGGGCTGGCGGTGAAGCTCGAAGAATCGCCCTTTCTCAACATCGTTCCCGAGCGGCGGGTGCAGGAGACGCTGCGGATGATGAACCGGGCGCCCGAGGAGCGGGTGGTGGGGGCGGTGGCGCGCGAGGTGTGCCAGCGGGAGGGCGTAAAAGCTTATCTCGAAGGCTCGATTGCCAGCCTGGGCAGCCAGTACGTGGTGACGCTGAACGCGCTGAACTGCGCGACCGGCGACTCGCTGGCCCGCGAGCAAGTGGAAGCGTCCACCAAGGAAGAAGTGCTGAAGGCGCTGAGCAAGGCGGCCGGGAGTTTGCGGGGGAAGCTGGGGGAGTCGCTGGCCTCGGTGGAGAAGTTTGATACGCCCATTGAGGCGGCGACCACGTCGTCGCTCGAAGCCCTGAAGGCCTTCAGCCTGGGCGGCGCGGAGCGAGCGCAGGGGCGCGAGCTAGAGGCGATACCCTTCTTCAAGCGCGCCATCGAGCTCGACCCCAATTTCGCCATGGCCTACGCGCGGCTGGGAACCATTTACGGCAACATCGGGGAGTTCGAGCTATCGCGGCAGAACAAAAGCCAGGCGTTCGAGCGGCGCGACCGGGTGAGTGAGCCGGAGCGGCTCTACATCTCGGCGCATTACTACAACAGCGTTACGGGAGAAATTGAAAAAGCCCGGGAGATTTATGAACTGTGGACGCGCACCTACCCGCGCGATACTGTTCCGTACACTAACCTGTCGGTTATCTACAGCGACTTGGGGCAGTATGAAAAGCAGCTCGAAGCCGCGCAGAAAGCCAAGGAGCTCGACCCCAACTCGCCGTTTGCCTACGCCAACCTGGCCGGCGCCTATATGGCACTCAACCGTTACGCGGAGGCCAAGGCCATCCAGGAAGAGAAGCTGGGCCGGTTCCCGGATGATG
>JBOGNW010000138.1:0-5116 GCA_050747425.1 Candidatus Acidiferrales bacterium | reverse complement strand
AGCCTGCACCGCGAACAACAGCGGATTGAGCGGCAGCAGGTGCTGCTGGCCCTGGCGCGCAAGCAGTACTACCCCGACTTCGAAGTCGGCTACACGTATTGGAACCGCCCGCTGCTGCCCGATATGCACGGGTTCATGGTCGGACTCAACATCCCCGTCTTCTACCGCTCCAAGCAGCGCCAGGAAGTGAGCGAGGCCACCGAAGAACTGCTCAGCGCCCGGCGCAGCCGCGAAAACCAGGAAGTCACCGTGCTCTTCGCGGTGAAAGAGCACTATCTCGCTGCCCAGACGTCGCAGGAGTTGGCGCGGCTCTATTCGCAGGCCATTGTGCCGCAGTCCTCGCTGGCGCTGGAGGCGGCCCTGGCGGCCTATGAGGTGGGGAGCGTCGACTTCCAGACCGTGCTCGAAAGCTTCTCGACGGTTCTTAACTACGAAGCCGATTACTACCGCGAGCTGGCCAACGTCCGCATCGCCCTGGCGCGGCTCGAACCCCTGGTGGGAATGGAGCTGACGAAATGAAAAAATTGCTGGTGATTCTCGGCGTCCTTTTTCTCGCCGGACTTGCCTATCTCGGCCTCGCTGTCGCCCGTCATGGCTTCAGCGCCCGGGAGAAGCCCTCGCGGGTGGAGGAGTTCCTCGCCCGTCAGGCCCGCAAGATCGCGACTCCGGCGGGCGCTAGAGAACTGAAGAATCCCTATCCTTCGACCTCCGAGAGCCTGGCCGAGGCGCGCGCCCATTGGGTCGAGCACTGCGCTCTCTGCCACGGGCTCGACGGCAGCGGCGACACCACCATCGGGCGAAATCTCTATCCCAAAGCTCCCGATATGAGCGACACCCAGACCCAAGCCCTCGGCGACGGCGAGCTCTTCTACGTCATCTCGAACGGCGTGCGCTTCACCGGCATGCCCGCCTGGGGCAGCGAAGATTCTCCCG
Organism: Candidatus Acidiferrales bacterium; assembly: GCA_050747425.1. Lineage (GTDB taxonomy): Bacteria > Acidobacteriota > Terriglobia > Acidiferrales > 2-02-FULL-67-57 > CAYTXK01. The sequence goes on along the minus strand of JBOGNW010000138.1, from coordinate 4,183 downwards.
AAGAAATCTGGAAACTCGTTTCGTTCATTCGGCGCCTGCCCAACCTCTCTCCCGAGGAACTCAAACTGATGGAAGAGCTGGCAGCGGGAAAAGCAGTGAGTGCGGAACCCCACACGGGCGCCCCGGGAAGCAAGCCGCACACCCACAAACACTGAAGGAGGGGTTACGCTTGGCGAGAGCTGGCAACGTTGGCTTGGGTAGGGCAAGGGTTTATCCCTTGCCGGTTTTCCCTCTGTGGGGCAGGCATTCTTGCCTGCCGGGGCAGACAGGAATGTCTGCCCTACCAATCCGTCTTGCTTGGGTATCGCGGGCAGCCGTGGTCTTGGTGTTTTGCGTTTTCCCCGCCAGCGTCGCCGCGCAGCACCAGCACGAAATGCCCCCGGCCGAAAAGTCCCAGCCGGCGATGGAGCATGGCGCCAGCGGTACCAGCCTCGAGCCGCGCTCCACGCCGCACGCGATGCTGGAGTGGCGCGTTAATTCGTGGAGTTTGCTCCTGCACGGCTCCGCTTTTCTTATCGGAACGCAGCAAAGCGGGCGGCAAGGGGCGGACAAAGTTTTCAGCGCCAACTGGGTGATGCTCAGTCTCGCGCGCCCGGCCGGCAAAGGCTACTTCACCCTGCGCACCATGTTGAGTCTCGAACCCGCCACCGTCACCGGCCGCCGCTACCCGCTGCTCTTTCAAACCGGCGAAACCGCCTTCGGCCAGCCGCTCATCAACGGGCAGCACCCGCACGACTTCTTGATGGAAGTAGCGGCGCAGTATTCGCTTCCGCTGGGCGAGCACACTACGCTGCTGTTCTACGCCGCGCCCATCGGCGACCCGGCGCTGGGGCCGGTTGCCTTTCCCCACCGCACCTCGGCGGCGGAAATTCCGGAAGCGCCCCTGAGCCATCACCTCCAGGATTCCACCCACATCGCCGCCAGCGTTTTCACCGTCGGGCTTGACCGCCGCTGGTGGCGCCTCGAAGCCTCGACCTTCCACGGCCGCGAGCCCAATGAGTTTCGCTGGCAGCCTGACCTGGGCGCGCCGGATTCTTTCGCCGCCCGCCTGACCCTGCGCCCGGCCGACAACTGGGCGGTCGAGGTTTCCCACGGCCGCTTGAACGAGCCTGAAGAACTGGAAGCCGGCGACACTGACCGCACCACCGCCGCGCTCACTTACAACCGCCCCCTCACCCGCGGCAACTGGGCTGCTTCGCTCATCTGGGGACGCAACCACCAGCGCCCGGGCGGCCTCGTCCTCAACGGTTTTCTTGCCGAGAGCAGCCTGCGCTTCCGCGACCGCAACTACCTCTTTACTCGTCTCGAGAACGTCGACCGCGAAGGCCTCTTCCTCACTGGCACGCCCGAGGCCGAACCCCTCGAGCGCGTTGCCGCCTTCACCGGCGGCGCGGCCCGCGACCTGCTCGTCCGCGACGCCTTTCGTCTCGCCGCTGGCTTTGATTTGAGTTTCTACAAGATTCCCGCCGTGCTCGAGCCGCTCTATGGCCAGCACCCGGTCGGCGCTCGCTTCTTTTTGCGCTTTCGCCTGGGTAAGTCGGCCGGAGCCGCTCATCAGCACTAGGAGGAGAACGTCATGATTACGCTAACCCGCGCCCAACTGATTCTGCTTTTGCTGGTGGTGATGGCGGCCACCGCGCTCGCGGTGGGCTATCGCCAGAGCCTTGTCTCCTGGGTGCGAGGCCGCGAGGCGCCGCCTCCCCCGGCCACGGCTCCCGCCCACAGTATGGCCGAGCGCACGGTCCTCTACTGGTACGACCCCATGCACCCCGCCTACCGCTCCGACAAGCCGGGCGTGGCTCCAGATTGCGGAATGACGCTCGTGCCTCGCTACGCCGACGAGACCGAAGCGCAGCCTCCCCCGGCCACGGCTCCCGCTGCGGATGAGCACGGGGCGATGCAGGCGACACAGGCGGAGGGGGAACCGGGCTCCCAACCGGCGGCGGCTGCTTCACCCGGCAATACCATCTTCATCGCCCCTGAACGACAGCAGCTCATTGGGGTGAAGAGCGTCCCGGCCACGGTCAGACCCGTGGTCAAGGAGATCCGCACGGTCGGCCGCGTCACCTACGATGAAACCAAACTGACCCACATCCATACGAAAGTAACTGGGTACATCGAGGAAGTTTTCGTCGACTTTGTCGGCAAAGCCGTCACGAAGGGAGACCCGCTATTCTCGATTTACAGCCCCGAGCTGGTTTCAACGCAGGAGGAGTATCTCATCGCCCTCCGTGGCCAGAAAAAACTGAGTGAGTCGTCCTATCCGGAAGTGGCCGCAGGAGCGGACTCGCTGGTGCGCGCTGCCCGGGAGCGCTTGCGTCTGTGGGACATCTCGGAGGAGGAAATTGAAACCCTGGGGAAAGAAGGCAAGGTCAAGCGAGCACTCACGATCTACTCCCCGGTGAGCGGGATTGTGACCGAACGCGCCGCGTACCATCACGGCCGGTACGTCGACCCTCAAATGGACCTCTACACCGTAGTAGATCTTTCCACGGTCTGGGTGCTGGCCGAGATCTACGAGTACGACCTGCCCTTTGTCAGAGTCGGGCAGACAGCCGAGATCGAATTCCCGTACGTCGCCAACGCGAAGCCCCTGCGCGGTAAGGCGACCTTCCTCTACCCCTATCTCAATCCCACCACGAGGACCACGCAGATCCGAACCGAGTTTCCCAATCCGGAGCTCGCCTTGCGGCCTGACATGTTTTTCAACGTCAAACTACGAATCGACCTCGGCCAGCAGCTAGCGGTGCCGGAAGACGCCGTGCTCGATACAGGAACAGAACAATACGTTTTCGTGGATAAAGGCGAGGGCTACTTCGAGCCACGTCCGGTGAAGCTGGGGGCGGAAGCCGGAGGGTACTACGTCATTCAGCGTGGTCTTGAGGCCGGGGAACGCGTGGTGACCGCTGCAAATTTCATTTTGGATTCGGAGAGCCGGCTGAAAGGCGTCTTTGCCAACATGGGCAAGCCGTCGGCTCCTCAAATGGGCCAGCCCGCCACGGCTGCCCAAAGCCTTAGTGTAGAAATGCGGGAGCCCAAAGAAGCGAAGGTGGGCAGGAATAAGATTCGGCTGGCCGTAAGAGATGCGTCCGGGAAGCCCGTTGAGGATGCTGACGTCGAGGTAACTCTTTCGATGCCCCAAATGGGCAGCATGCCGCCTATGTCGTCGAAGGCCAAGCTGCAACACACAGGCAAGGGCGAGTACGAAGGAACCATCGAGGTCCCGATGGCTTGGACCTGGGAAACCACGATCACAGTGAAGAAAGGCGGCAAAGTCTTGGGAACGGTGCAAACGAATATCACGGCCCGCTGAAGCGCCGGAGGGACAGGAATGATCAACGCGATTATCGAGTACTGTGCCACCCAGCGGGCGCTGGTCATTATCTTGACCGCAGCGCTCGTGCTTATCGGGGTCTGGTCGATCCGAAATGTTCCGCTCGACGCTATCCCAGACCTGTCCGACCCTCAAGTGATCATCTACACCGAGTGGCCCGGTCGGAGCCCGAACCTGGTGGAGGACCAAATCACCTATCCACTGGTTTCGGCGATGCTGGCCGCCCCGAGAGTCAGCGTCGTTCGGGGTCTCTCTGACTATGGTTTTTCTTACGTCACCGTCATTTTCGAAGAGGGCACGGACATCTATTGGGGCCGCACCCGCGTGCTCGAATACATGAGCAAGATTGCGGGCAAGCTGCCGGAAGGGGTCTCACCCAAGCTGGGGCCGGACGCCACGGGCGTGGGCTGGGCCTTCCAGTATGCTCTTGTGGACCGGACCGGCAAGAACAACCTGGCGCAACTGCGCTCGTTCAACGACTGGTACATGCGCTTCTGGCTGGAAAGTGTGCCGGGGGTAGCCGAAGTGGCCGTAGTCGGCGGCTTCGTCAAGCAGTACCAGGTGAATGTCGATCCCAACAGACTGCTCGCCTACAACTTGCCGCTCCACACGGTGATCGAGGTCATCCGCAACAGCAATAGGGAGGTGGGCGGCCGAGTGGTGGAGTTCGCAGGCAAAGAGTACCAAGTGCGCGGGCGCGGCTACATTCAGTCCGTGGCGGATATAGAGAACCTACCCGTGGGCTCCGATGGCAAGGGCACGCCCATCTTTGTGCGCGACGTGGCCCACGTCCAACTGGGTCCCGACATGCGCCGTGGCATCGCGGAGCTGAACGGCGAAGGAGAAGTC
>JBOGNW010000137.1:0-2617 GCA_050747425.1 Candidatus Acidiferrales bacterium | reverse complement strand
TACGCTAAAGTGGCGCCAAGGGCGGCGGGTTTTGCTACACTCACACGCCCGCACGCCTTATGCCTAAGAAACTCATTGCCGGCGTGGACCTCGCCTGGGAGGAGGCCGGCCAAGGCGCGCCCGTGGTGCTGCTGCACGCCTTCCCTCTGCACCGGGGGATGTGGGCCGCCCAGCGCGAGGAGCTGGCGCGAAACTACCGCGTCATCACGCCCGACTTCCGCGGGCACGGCGAGTCCGGCGCGGCCGACGAAGACTCCACCATGGAGCGCCTGGCCGAGGATGTGCGCGGGCTGCTCGATGAGCTGGGGCTGGAGCGCGTGGTGCTGGGCGGCCTTTCGATGGGCGGCTACGTGGCCTTCGCCTTCTATCGGCGCTACGCCAAGCGCGTGGCGGCGCTGATTCTGGCGGATACACGCGCCGGCGCCGACACACCCGAAGCCCACAAGGGCCGCTACGAGCTGGCCGCGGTCGCCGAGCACCAGGGCAGCGAAGCGGTGGCCGAGCGCTTGTTGACGCGCCTGTTCGCGCCCATCACCCCCGACCGCCAGCCGGCCGTGGTGGCCGCGGCGCGGGAGATGATTCGCGCCGCCTCACCGGCGGGAATCGCGCGGGCGCTGCGGGGCATGGCGGCACGGCCGGATTCAACTCCGCTGCTGCGCAAAATCAACTGCCCGACGCTGGTGATGGTGGGCGCAGAAGACGCGCTCACGCCGCTGGCCGAAGCTGAAGCCATGGCCAAGAGCATTCACGGAGCGCAATTTGAAATGCTGCGCGGCGCCGGCCACCTCTCCAATCTCGAACAACCAGCGAAATTTACCAAGCGGCTCGGAGATTTCTTGGAATCTCTTCCGCCACTCAAGTAATCAGGTCGGCGGCCGAGTGGCGCGGGTTCGCCAGGGGAGGTTGGCCTGCGCCTCGCGCGCGGCTAAAAGATACTGAGCTTGATGCGCAAGTACTTCTTGGGGTTCTTGCGGAAGTCGCTGAGCAGGGCGCGCATCTCGGTAGTGAACTCGTTGATGTTTTCGTAGAGGCGCGGGTCGTTGACGGCGCGGCCGAAGACACCCTCGCCAGCGTTAATTTTGCGAGTGATTTCCCGGGCGTTGGCGAAGGTCTGCTTGACATCCTCGTGCAGGGCGTCCTCCTTGATGAGCTTGCCCAGCGTGCCCTCGCCCGCTTCCACCCGCGTCGCCACGCGGTCGGCGCGCTCGACGAAGCTCTGCGCTTTGTCATAGATGGTAGTGTCGTAGATGAGCTTGCCGAGGGTGCCTTTGCCGGTGCGCAGCTCTTGCGCGACCTGGTCGAGGGTAGTGGCGGTTCCCTTCAACTGGTCGTAGAGCTCTTCGCTCACCACTAGCTTGCCCAGCGTTCCCTCGCCCGCGGCGGCGCGCTGGGTGAGGGATTGGAACTCGGTGACGGCGCGCGCGGCGCGGTCATAGAGGGCCGGGTCGTAGATGAGCTTGCCCATGGTGCCTTTGCCGGAACGCACGTCGGCAATCAGGGCGCGGACGTCGCCGGTGATGGTGTCCACGTTCTGCACAATCTGCTTGATGTTACCTTTCTGGGTGCCGGGCACGATACCGTCGGGGCCCAGCACTTCCCCGCTCAGGCTGGGGTCAATCTCCAGCACGCTTTCCCCCAGCAGGCCTTCGGTGGTGATGTAGGCCAGGGAGGTGGTGCGGACGTAGATCGAGTACTCGCGCCGCACCTGGAACCCCACCTCGGCTTTGTGGGCCGGGTCCTGGCTGAAGTCGGTCAGGCCCACGCTGCGCACCGTGCCCACTTCAAAGCCCGCCAGGCGCACGGGAGCGCCGGGCTTGAGCCCGGCCACGTCGGGCAAGTAAGTTTTGTAGCGCAGGTGGCGAGTAAACAACCCGCCCTGGCCGGTGACCACGAAAACGAAAACGGCGAGGAGAATAAGCGTGGCGATCACCAGCAGTCCCACGCGCAACTCCGCCCAAGAAACGCCTTTGCGTGCCGGCATAGCGAACCTCCCCCGGTGAAAATTTTCTCTCGGGCTCGATTCTGCCTGAAAGCGGGGGCGGGTGCAAATTGCGCTCGCGGACAAGGGGGCGGACTTTGGCGGACCCGTTCCTAAACCCTTGGCGACAAGCCAGGACCGATCTGCCAAATCGAAGGCCAATCCTCGAAGTTTCAGAGATTGCTTTGGCGGCGATGCCCGACTACTTGATGGGGGAGTTCAACGGTGGTTGCACCACCGCCGATGGTTGTGGGAACAGCCGCTCTTGGCGGCGATCCCCCAGGAGGCTAACGTCTGCGTTCACCCGCGGCCGGCGGAGCCGGCCGCCGGGTGCAACACGTTGTTATGTGGCCTACTACGTTGAGCTAGAATGGAGTCTCCTTCTCCTCCTCGGCCTCTGCTTCCACTTGCACCTCTTCTCGCTCCATCTCCTCGCCTGTCGCATGCAGCGCAAGAATCTCCGCCGCTTCCGCTTCAGGCAACTGCTCCACTGAACGAAGCCTTCGCTCCATGGCCCGGCTCCGCACGCCAGTCTGTTCAATCGTCAGGCTTGCGGTGTCCAGCTGGCGTTTGACTTTGTCCAGCACATCGCCGAACTTCCCGAACTCTGTCTTTATGGCCCCCAAGACCCTCCACACC
>JBOGNW010000136.1:0-2807 GCA_050747425.1 Candidatus Acidiferrales bacterium | reverse complement strand
CACCGGGCGCGCGCCTGCTCATCATTCGCCTGCGCTCGCTCGGCGATGCCCTGCTTCTGACGCCGGCGCTGCGCGCCCTCAAGCAGTGGCGGCCCGACCTGCGCCTGTCAGTGTTGATGTACTCCCGCTTCGCCCCCATCCTCGAAGGCAATCCCGACATCGAAGAACTTCTTACTCTCGACCCCGAAGGTCCCGCGGCGCCGCTCGCCATCGCTCGCGCGCTGGACGACGTGCGCCGGCCGCGCTTTGCCGTTTGCATCAACCTTCATGGCGGAACTTTGAGCGCGCTCCTGGCCCGCGCCAGTGGCGCGCCCCATCGCCTCGCCTTCGGCCATTTCCGCTTCCCGTCCGTGTACACGGCGCGCGCGCCCGATGTGCGCCGCTTCTTCGGCCGCGAGCGCGTGCACTCAGTCGAGTGGCAGATGGGGCTGTTCTACTGGGCCGGCCTGCCGCCGGCCGAAATCCCTCCGCTGCGGGTTTTCCCGCAGCAGGCTGCCAAAGCCTCAGTAACTCGCAAGCTGGCGGCTCACGGCCTTGAACCGGGGCAACCTTACGCAGTCGTGCACCCGATTTCGCGCATACCGACGCAGGACTGGCCGGCGGAGCGCTACGCCGCCCTGGGGCGAGTTCTCGAAGAAGCGGGACTCACGCCGGTATTCCACTGCGGGCCGGGCGAAGAAGCCAAGCTCGACGCCATCGAGCGGGCGGCGAGCGGGCCCGTGCGGCAGATGCGGGGCCTGAGCATCCCGGAACTGGTGGCCCTGATAGAAGGGGCGGCGCTCTTTGTGGGAGTGGACAGCGGCCCGGCGCACATCGCCGCGGCCCTAGGGCGCCCCGCCGTGGTGCTGTTCGGCTCCATGGATTCGAACATTTGGCGGCCGTGGAAAGCGCCGCACGAAATTGTCCAGAACTATTACGCCTGCAACCCCTGCAAAGGTGACCGCTGCTACGCCTTCGCGCAGCCGGAGTGCATTCTCTCCATCAGCGTCGAGCAGGTTCGCGCCGCCGTGAAGCGACTCGCAGCGCGCGAACTGCCTTGACCCGCTTGCCCTGAGTTGGTACCGTCGGGACCATCAGATCCAATCTTTCGCGTGGGGTGCTACCATGAAAACCCTTCCCATTTTCCTGTTGCTCTCGCTTACGGCGCTGAGCGTCAGCGCACAGCCGCCGGTACAAAAGGAAACGTCAACCGAGGAGGTGCGCCCGATGAGGGCTGAACCCGAAACCCCGGCCAAGGAGGAGCCCGGGCCGGTGGCCGAGGCGGCGGTGTTGCGGCTCATTCGCTTCAGCGGCGTGCTGCGCGAGGCGCATGGCCCGCAAGGCACGGGTGTGCTCGGGATTACCTTCGCGCTCTACAAAGAGCAGAGTGGCGGCGCCCCGCTGTGGCTGGAGACGCAGAACGTCGAGCTTTCGGCCGACGGGCGCTACACCGTGCTGCTGGGCTCGACCCACAACGACGGGTTGCCGCTGGAGATTTTTGCCTCCGAGGAAGCTCGTTGGCTGGGGATTCAGGTGCAGGGAGAAGAGGAACAGTCACGGAGTCTGCTGGTGAGCGTGCCCTATGCGCTGAAGGCGGCCGATGCCGAGCGGCTGGGCGGCAAGCCGGCCGAAGCATTCCTGCTGGCTGAGTCTTCGAGCGAGAATGCAGAGAAGAGTGGAAGCGACAAGGAGCAGGCGCTCAGCAAGGGCGGCGACGGCACGCTGGCTCAGGTGGTCAGCGGGACGGTGGGGCGCATTGCTCGGTTCACCGCCACCGACGCGGTGGGGGACTCCGAGATGCTGCAAGTAGGAACCGACATCGGCTTGGGGGCGACGACGCCCCTGGGGAAACTGCACGTGCAGAACACCGGCGCCTTGACAAAGTTAGTGGTGGGCAACCCCAACGTCACCATGAACAACGCTGCCGACGGATACATTCAAATCTTTGGCGAGAACAATGGAGTCGTCAAATCGGCCTTCATTCAGAACATCGGCTCCAGCTTGCAATTCAACGGCGCGGGCACCGGGGTGAACATCCAGCTTCTAGGGGCGACGGAGAGTTCGATCTTGAACGGGACCTCGCTCGGGGTGTATGACGCCGCCAACGCCAAGCGGCTCTACATCCGGCACGACGGCACGCGGGCCCTCTTTTCTACGTTCGGCACCAATGCGGGCGGGATGGCCTTCCGGCCCGTCGCCAATCTGGCGACCGCATTCCAGTTTCAAGTGGCCGGCGGCGCGACCACCGTAATGAATATTGACACCACCAATGCGCGCGTAGGCATCGGCACCGTCACCCCGACGACAGCGCTCGACGTCGTGGGCACGGTCAAGGGCACGAGCTTTCTCGGCGACGGCTCGGGCATCACCGGCCTGCTGCGCGTGCGCTCCATCACCTACCTCGCCGGCTGCGACAGTTGCGACGTCTTGACTGACGGCGATGACCAGAAGGCCCTCTACGCCAATCTGCTCGGCCAGATGACCATCAATTCCGTCACCTGTTTCTCCGATGGCGGGACACCCAACATCAACCTTCAGCGCGACGACACCTCCCCCGCCAACGTCCTCGCCTCTGACCTGGCCTGCTCCGACACTGGGACCACCACCACCATTTTCTCCGGCTCCGAAAACGTGCTCAGCCTGAACGACAAACTAGACTTTGTGATGGTTTCCGCGGGCGGCACGGCCAAGCGCGTCACCGTCGCCATCGTGGCCACGCTGAACTGAGCCAGGATAAAACGTATGAGCCAGAGGCACACGCGCTCTCCGAGCAACCGACCGGCGGCTCGAGCCTGGCTTCTTTTGCTAGGGATTGCGCTGCTGCTGAT
>JBOGNW010000135.1:0-3275 GCA_050747425.1 Candidatus Acidiferrales bacterium | reverse complement strand
CCTATGGACCAAGCAGCTGCTCGCCGACAAGGCTGAGAAAGATAGCCCCGGTGTAAAGCCAAGCATGCGCGAGGCGGAGCGGGAACAGTTATCGGGAAAGACCGATGTCTTGTACCAGTTGACTGCTTCTGGGTTTCCGGCCGGAAAGCAGTACGTCCTATGGGCCAAGCGGCTGCTCGCCAGCGAGCCTGAGATTGTGGCAGCCGGATTTCAGGTTGACCCCGAGGGGAGGGCGGTGTGTACGCCTAGGCCGGCAGGACTGCGGCGCGCCCGGCGATGGCTGCCTTGGTGTGCGGACTTTGAGAAAAGCCGGTTTGGGTTGGACAGTCCCCGCGCCGGTCAGCCCTTTCGGCTAGGATTGATATCCAGCGACCTTGCCATCAGAGGGTTTGCGAAAGAAATCCCCATTCCGATTGAAGCTCAGGACGGGCCGTGCCGCCTTTCGGTGGAACTCGCTTCCCCCACAGGGGAGGCATTCGCTGTCTGGGGAGAGGGGTTCCCGCCGGGTGAAGAAATCGTCTCCAGCGGTGCTTCGGATGCGGACGTGATTCCCGAGTACAACGAAAAAGCGTACAGCAAAGCGCCTGACACGGGGAAGATTCTTTGGCTCGTATCTCCGGCTGTAGTGGGCAAGCAGTCCGGTTGGTATATGCTGACAGTGACGGGAAAGTCGTGCAAAGTGACTGTGAAGTTCCAGTGGGGGCCGCCGGCGATGCAAGTCCAATGAGCCCCTATCGCTGAGAACCTCATCCGGCATCGTTGCCAACACAACATCCTACTAGAAGCATTCTCTCTCCACCGTCAGCTTACCAGAAGGCGTTCGAGACGCCCCAGAGCTTGACCTTGGAGGCGGGGAGCGTCGCCGAAGCCGGGGAGCCAGTGAACGGCGGGCTCTTTGCGGAACCAGGTAATCTGGCGCTTGGCGTACTGGCGGGTCTCGTGCTTGATTTGCTTAATGGCGTCGTGGAGCGGAAGCTCGCCGCGCAGGTGGGCGGTGAGTTGCCGGTAGCCGAGAAAGCCGAAAGGTTTGGCCGAGTCCGGGAAGCGCTGGCGGAGGCGGCGGACTTCTTCAAGCCAGCCGGCGTCGAGCATTTCTTCGACGCGGGCTTCGATGTGGTCGTAGAGAAGCTTGCGTTCGGGTGCGAGGCCGAGCTTCGCGACCGCGTAGCCTTCGAGGGGATCGCGCCCGGCGCGGAACAACTCGGTGCGCGGCTGACGGGTTACGAAACAAACTTCGAGCGCGCGGACCAGCTTGGGAACATCGCGGGGGGCAATCTCGCGCGCGGAGGCAGGGTCGAGGCGCGCCAACATCCGGTGCAGGTATTCCCCGCCCTTTTCCTCGGCGGCGGCTTGCAAGCGGGCGCGCAGCTCGGGGGAGCGCGGGGGGAGAGGGGACAGCCCTTCGAGCAGGGCGCGCAGATACAGCCCGGTGCCGGCGGTGATGATGGGCAGGCGGCCACGGGCGCTGATTTCTCCGAGCGCGGCGCGGGCGCAGCGCTGGAAATCGCCGGCGGCGAATTCCTCGGCAGGCTCGCAGAGGTCGAGCAGATGGTGCGGCACGCGTGCCCGCAGTTCGGCGCTGACTTTGCCGGTGCCGACGTCAAAGTGGCGGTAGACCTGGGCAGAGTCGCAGACCAGGATTTCGCCGCCCAATTCCTGCGCGAGAAAGGCACCCAGCGCGGACTTGCCGCTGGCGGTGGGGCCGACGATGACCAGCAGCGGACGCGGGCGGGTCGGCGTTGTAGTCATGGCATCGCTGGTGGTCTCGAAGATTTCCCTTGGGGCTAAAGCTGGTATTTTAGCCGCCCCTATCAGCTCGGCTAACAGGAATGTCACTCCGGCCTAGCGGCCTCCGCGACAGCCTACGGCAGTGAGGAAACGCTTGGCGCGGCATGGCTTTTGGCAGGCCTAAAGGCCTGCCCCGCCAAAGAGCATTGAACGGCCTGGTTAACAAAGCAGATTCCTCGCCCCGAATGCCTGCCCTGGCTGGCTTTCGGGGGCTCGGAATGATGATTTGCCGCTGGCCGTAGGGCCGACAATAACGAAAAGTGGACGGGAGGGCGCAAGGCCCTCCCCTACACGAACCTCGTGGGTCATGGGAAAATTATCTTCCAGTAACGAATCAGGGTGGCCAGCAGGAGAAGCCCGAGAAGAACGAGCATTCCCGCGAGTTGTGTTCTATCGAGTTTCATAAGGGAATGTCTCTCCGGCTCGCCGGCCTCCGCGACAGCCTACGGCAGTAAGGAAGGTGTTGCACGCTGTCTTTTTCGGCGGGGTTGAAACCCCGCCCTACAAAACACGCTGAACCGGCTCGTCAATGTTGCTGCGGTCTCTCGACCTGCGCGACCGTCTACGGCCCCGCTTGCCGGACGGGGCAGGCAGTAAGGAAGGCGCGCTGCGCGCCATCTTTTTCAGAGGGGCTTGCTGCCAACCCCGGGAGGGCGCCCTTCGACTGCGCTCCCTTCGGCTTGCTCAGGGTCTCCGCTGCGCTCCGACAGGACAGGCAAGGCCCTCCCCTACATGAGCCTCGGTGGTCGCCGGGCACGCAAGGGCTCCCTTCGGCTCCGCTCCCTTCGGCTTGCTCAGGTCTCCGCTGCGCTCCGACACTTCGGCTACGCTCAGTGCAGGCAGAGCAGGCGGAATGACAAACATGATTTTTCTGGCACCAGCTAGGGGCCTTTGTAGTCCAGGGGGAGATTGTAAAGGAAGGTGAACTGCAAAGTGAGATTGGGCCCAGTAAATTCCGACGGCAAGGGCGGAAAGGGCTGCGAGGCGCGGATGGAGGCCAGGGCGGGCCGGTCGAGATGGGAGCGTCCCGAAGAATAGACCAGCGTGGGCTGGCCGAGGGGCACGGAGCCGTCTTTTTGGATGGTGAAGATGATGACAGCTCTCCCTTTCTCGCCCAGGCGCGCCGACTCGGGAATCACCGCGTACCAGTTGCGGCGCACCTCGCGCAGCAGGCGAACCAGGTAGGGCCCAAAGTCCACGCCGCGCGTGTCGGACAGAATGACAGGAAACGGGGTGTTGAGGTTGGGCTGGAGGGGACCCTCGACGCCGCTCGCGCCACCCGGGCCGCCGCTTTGGCCCTGGCTCTGGCGCAGCGATTCCTCGATAGCGCGGCCGGGACTCTTCAGGGGCAGCTCTAGTCCAGAGCCCGGATTGCGTTGCGGCTTGGGCAAGTCTTCCAGGCGAGCGATTTCTGTGCCCGAGGATAGGGGCGCAGAGTCTTGCTTGTCCGGGTTCGACGCCGCCGGCGGACTGTTGGGAGGCACGGT
>JBOGNW010000134.1:0-4457 GCA_050747425.1 Candidatus Acidiferrales bacterium | reverse complement strand
TCCCCGACCCGCTCGCCCACCAGCCAAAGACGTTGTAGACGTAGGTACGCACCACCGCCCCCGCCGCGTCGCTCAGCGAAGTAATCGAGCCCAGCCCATCGGCCTCGTAGTAGCTGGTGACCCCGGCGCGCAACTGCGCCAGGTGCTGATCCGCCTCCGGCCCCTGAGTGTACCGCACCGCCACCGCTCCCGCCTCATCTGTCTCCTCCAGGATGTTCGCCCCGTCGTAGACAAAGATCGTCGGCGTCTGGTTGTTGACCCTCTTAATCCGGCGCCCAAAGGGGTCGTACTTGACCTTTCCTAGCCTCATGAGTCGAGCCGCTCCCCCACCCGCTCCCAAGTGTACTTCTCTGGACGCCTGAGGGGGAAGCTGCCAGTGTAGTTAGCCGCGCCTGCAAAGGACGGGCGCCGACCGGCCCGCGTAGGTTACTCGCGCGGTGGCGGAATTAGTGTCGCTGCACGCGCCCGCTGCTTATATTCCTGCATCTACTGCGCGCACAATATCCAGAAAAGACACTACTGCGACGAGAATTGCTGCGATCATCAAGTACCGCCGGGCAGGGTTATACCGAAAGGCAAGAGTGATTCCGCAGTCCACCCCGGCCAGAAGATTAAGATAGATAACTCTGATTCCAATTCTCGAAAAGAGAATCTTGTCAAACAGTGCTTCTGACCCTAACGAGAGAGCGTCCCCCAAGAACAAGATCACATACGCAAGTGTTAGTCCGGAGAAGGCTAAGACAGTCAAGCGATCGAGTCGCCGCCGTGGCACTTTTCTAAGGCGGCCCCAGCCGAAAGCGATGGCCGCAAGCGGCACTGTGTGCATTCCGAGGTCAACCATGTTCTCTACGCTCACCTGGCTGATCAGCTGCACCTACCGAACTCCGTTCAACATCGGACTCTAGGCCGCTTGGGATGCCCGGGCTCGAAACCGGACCGCGGTACTTTGGATCACGACTATAAGTCTGGCCGCAGCACGTGATGACGCCGTTACGCTCGATACAATAGTACTGGTCGGGGCTCAGAATGACAGCGGCATGGGGGGCGAAGCGCACGCCCGCTGCGCGGGCGAGGCAGACCCTTCGGCTTCGCTCCCTTCGGCTGCGCTCCCGGGGCAGCGAAATGCGGCGAACGCTGGCCTTGGTTAGTCGACTTCTACTTCTACATCATCTCCCGAGACGCGAACCGGGAAGCTCTTAACACCCCGATCGGCCGGTGGTGATATGACGGCCCCCGTCTTGATGTTGAAGCGGGAACCGTGCCACGGGCAGGTAACGACTTCCCCTTCTACCGGGCCCTCGGCCAACGGTCCACCGCGATGCGGGCAGGTGTTTTCGATGGCATAGTAGTTTCCTCCCACGTTGAAAAGGGCGAGATTCTGCCCGGCAGCCTGCACAAGTTTTCCCCCTTGCAAACCCGCCAGTTCGGCTCGGGTAGCCACTTTCACAAATTGGGCCATAACAGCCTCCTTCTCTCTGTTTCCTCGGAGACAGGTACGACTTTACACCTTGCGGCGCCGTTTCGTCTCAACTCCTAGCGTGGGAAACTACTTCGCACAAGCCGCGGGTCTTGCCTCCGCGTTGGCCGTTCCGTGGCGTTGCAGGCGGATTTCGGTGCCGCCCTGAAACCGGAACTCCACCTCATCCATCAGGTGTCGCATCAGAAAGATTCCTCTTCCGTGCGACGCCAAGAGGTTCTCCCCTGCACCAGGACTGGGCAGTTGGTCACGATCGAATCCAGCCCCCACGTCCTTTACGACAACATCTATTCGGCAATCCTCGCGAACGGCGAGGCAGACGCGGGCCGCCGTGGCCGGATTGCTGCGATTGCCATGAAGGATGGCGTTTGCCAGCGCCTCGTGCAGAGCCAGCTCGATTGTCTGCAGCGCCTCCCCGCAGAGGGCACCGCTGAGCAGGCTACTGATTTTCATAACCAAATCGTCGATGAGCTGAACGTCGGACGGAACGACCAGGTCCAACCTGAGGATCAGCCCATCCGGTTCAAACTCACAGCCGGGAGGAACCCGTTGTACGTGAGTCATCTTCTTTACACCGTGCTTGAGCGCTGGAGGCCGATCGCTTCGCGCAGGGAAACCGGCTGGGAGGAGACTGGCTGGCGAGCTTCGGTGAGGCGCGCCAGTGTGTAGGCGGCGAGAGCCATCTCCAGGTCGCGCACCGCGACGTCAAAGAACATTCCCGTGGTGACCAGGTTGGCGGCAATAGCTACCAGCCAGGCGCCGGCAACGTATGCGCCGAGCCGCGTCCAGCGCGTCAGGATGGCCAGCCCCACGACCATTTCCACAACTCCTACGGCGCGCATGAAGGTGGCGCCACTCACGGGCAGCACGTGCAGAGCCACGGGGCTCAAATACAGTTCCCAGTTGGTGAGAAGATTGAAGAACTTGTCGAGCCCGGCCAGGAAGGGCCCCAGACCCAGCCCGATGCGCAGAGCCCACCACGCCGAATTCAACCTCGTGTCGAAAGTGTTCATCGTTGTGCACCTCGTGCAAAGTTTGCGTTTTTTTGCTTCCACCCTACAGAGTCTCGAACCAAGTAAAGGTGACAAAATGGTAAGAGTCTGTAACCTTTTCCTGACTCGCTACTCTAATTAGACAGAGGGAAAAGGACCCGAGCATGGCGAGCTTAGACCGAGCTGCGGTGCTGGCTCTCGCGAAACCGGGCGGGATGCCGGATGAAGAGGTCGTGGAGCGCGTGCTGGCGGGCGAGGTGGCGCTCTACGAAATCCTGATGCGGCGCTACAACCAGCGGCTGTACCGCGTGGCCCGGGCGATCCTGGGCAATGATTCGGAAGCCGAGGACGTCATGCAGGACGCCTACGTGCGCGCCTACGCCCATCTGAATCAATTCGCCGGCCGGGCCAAGTTCTCCACCTGGCTAACGAAGATTGCCGTTCACGAAGCGCTGGCGCGAATGCGCCGGGCTCGGCGATTTGAGGTG
Source organism: Candidatus Acidiferrales bacterium (assembly GCA_050747425.1). GTDB lineage: Bacteria > Acidobacteriota > Terriglobia > Acidiferrales > 2-02-FULL-67-57 > CAYTXK01. The sequence continues at coordinate 1,500 of JBOGNW010000134.1, read as the reverse complement.
ATTAATCCGACGGAGGATTCGGAGAGTGATGGCATGCCTCCAGTTGTTTCCCACGGACGGGACCCCGAACGGCAGTTATTCGATCAGGAAATGAAAGCGCTGCTCGAAGCCACCATAAACGCCTTGCCGGAGGAATACCGCTCGGTGTTCGTGCTGCGCGAGGCAGAGGGGATGAGCACGGCCGAGACGGCCGAGGCGTTGGAAATCAGCGAGGAAGCGGTGAAAACCCGGCTCCATCGGGCGCGGGCCATGCTGCAAGGGGAGCTCTTCGAGCGGGTGGGCGCGTCCACACGCGGCGCTTTCGAGTTCCACCTGTCGCGCTGCGACCGCGTGGTGGCGGAAGTGTTCAAGAGGATCGCACCCGCGACACCATAGAGCAAGAAAGCAAGGAACAAGCAGACCCTCGCGTGATGTCAACCCTGAAGGGTTGACGCGCCAGCCGCAGCAATGTCTGCCCCACCAGGGGGCCTGCAAACGCGCCGCTGAGATTTGGCCTACCGCCGGCTAGAAGCGCCAGTCGGTCACGACGGTGAAGACGTTGCCGCTCAAATCGCCGAAGGTCTGCGAGGTGCGGTAATAGCTGTAGCGCAGAGTGACCGTCAGGCGGCGATGCACACGGATGACGAACGAGGGGCTGACACTCTCGCCGGGGCGGATGGGGCCGTTGACCCCCAACTCTGACTGCTGCCGAACGCCGTAGGCCCCCCGCAACTCAAAATCCAGCCGCGGAAACAGGTTGGCCCAGAAACGGCTGGTGGCCTGATGGACCTGGTAGGAATCGGGATTGAAGAACCCCATAAAGATGTCGCGCTTGGGGCCGGCGAAGTCCTGGTAGGAAGTGGTGTAGCCGAGGTCAAAGGCCAGCCGGTCAGAACCGTAGAGGTTGCGGTTGAAGACCACGCGGAGCACGTTGGCGTGATCGGTGCAGCGCCGATTCGGGTCGGCCACCGTCCGGCATTGGCCGGGGATGTTGGCCGGACGGTCGGCGCTCGGCCCCACGGCGGTGTAGAGCGAATAGCCGTAGTCGAAACGCAGGCTGGTCCTGGGGTCGAAGTCGTAATTCAGTCCGGCGTTCCACTCGTTCTCCATCACGCCCATGCCGGTGGAGACGTGGGTGTAGGTGATGGGCGAGCGGCGGAAGTCGAGGTCGAGACTGAAGTGGTTGTTGAAGCGGTAGGAAACGCCGGCCAGAGCCTGAACATCGACGTCGGCGGTCGGCACGGGTTGCGTGCCTGCCGCCGCGAGGCTGCCGTCGAAGCCGGGCAGCAGCAAGAAGTCGTCGGCGCCAAAGCGGACGGCGCCCACACCGAGGCGGAGAATCAAGTTGCGCGTGACGCGGGTGCGCTGGGAGTAAATAATTTCAGCCGGCTCCATCTTGCCCGCCAGACCTCCAGTGGGGCTGCCCACGGGCGAATAGCCGAAGGAAAGGAAGGAGTCGGTCTTGGGAAACATGCTCCAGCCCACGGTGGCGCGGTGGGTCTGGAAGCGCAGGTCAGGCTC
>JBOGNW010000133.1:0-2475 GCA_050747425.1 Candidatus Acidiferrales bacterium | reverse complement strand
GTGTCTTGCACTTCCCAGTAAACTCCGGCAAAGAGGGGCGTGTAGACGTTGCGTCCATCCATCAGCACCATTTGCGAACGCGCCAGGCGGCTGGTGAACCCCCCCATGCCGATGGCCCACTTGTTGGAGTCCTGCTGCGCGACTTGCACACCGGGCGCGAGGCGCAGCAGGTCAGCCAGCGTGGTGGCACCGGAGCGCCGAATGTCTTCCTGGGTCACCACGTAGATAGCGGCCGGTACTTCGGAGCGCTTCTCGGGTTTCTTCGAGGCCGTCGTCACCTCCAGGTTGGCCAACTCCTCCAAGCTCATCTTCGTCAGATCGCGCCACCGCTCTTCCTGTGTGGCTTCCTGCGCCCCGGCCAAACCCGTCGCCACCAGAAAAGCGCAAACAACCTTGACCGCGCTTGCGTGCTTCCCGGAACAACGAGCGCCGTTAGCCGCCAGGCGGGAATTTCGGGCGACCCTCATTCCTACCCCCTGAGAGAGGTAAAAGTCCTCCCCTCCCCTTCCGGTGAGCAATTCCGACACCAATCAGCGGGTACCTAATACACTGCAGCAGATGTAGTTAGAGGACATCGGCACCTGGATACTTTCGAGGCTTTCCCAAAATGGGAGAGGTTTCCCACCTCAGATAACGAAGCCATGAAACATTTTCCTCTGAAATCCGTCTAATTAACCAGATAAGGCAACCCACTCATCACGGGGTAGCGGCCTAGCCGACACACGGGTACCGACCCGCAGCCGCTACCCCGACTTCTTTTCGGAAGGAATGAAAGCCTGGTGAGGACTACGAGGGACGTCTAGGCCCGGCGAGTTTCGGCGGGAGTAGCGGTTACCCCGAAGCGGAAGCGCGGACGGGGAACGCCGCGTCCCCAGCGGTTCAGTTCCCAGCGGGCGCGCAGGAAGTGCACTTCAGGCCGCTCGCTCAGGTCGAGCGCCATCTGCGTCGCCCCGCGGTAGAAGCGTTGCGGAAACTTCAGCAGCGGCATCGTTCCCCAGTTCTGCCCGTCGGCCGACCCCCAAATCGAAAGTTCGAGCGATTCTTGCTCGATGACCTCGGCGATCTCCAGCCGGAGCACAAACACGCGCGGGCCGCCCGCCCCCAGCTCGAAAGCCGGCCCGTCGCCGCTGGCTTCCACCAGCGTCCCCGCCGGAACCAGCTCGAGCCCCACAGAAGTGTTCATCTGCGCCATCGGCGGGCAAATTGTAGCACAAGAGTTCCGGCCCGCAGGGGGCGCCAAGAACAGGAATTAGTGCGACGCAACTCCCCCATCTTTTTGTGACAACCATCCCAGGAACGCGCTCATCAGAAAAGGTATACTGTAAGGCGGGGCGGAAAGAACGGGAGGACTACGGTGAAGAATAACCCAAGGGAACGAAAGCCTGTTTTTCGGGCCCTTGTAATTGCACTGACGCTTGTGAGTGCGGCGGCGATGGCCGCTTGCGGCGGCGGCGGGGGCGGCAACGGCGGCGGCGGCGTGCAGCCGGGCACGGGCGGCCTCTCGATTTCGCTGGGCGACGCCCCGCTCGACAACCTGGTGAAGTTCGAAATCACCGTGGCGAACATCACTCTCAATCCGGGCAACGTGGACGTGCTGCCCGAGCCGTTCGAGATCGAATTGACCAGCCTCGACCTCAACCCGCAGCTCATCCGCCTGGCCTCCAACATTCCCGCCGGCAATTACACCAGCATCACCATCCAGTTCTCCAATCCCGAAATCAAGTTCTGTCCCGACCCGCCCACGGCTTGCACCGAGCAGAACATTCAGGAAGTCAACCCGCCGCTGCAAAACGTGAGCGTGACCATCAACGTGAATTTTTCCATCGCCAACGGTCAGACTTCGGCGGTCGTGGTAGATTTCGACCTGCGCGCCTCCGTGATTCAGAGCGGCAACACGATTACCGGCGTCAATCCCACGCTGACCGCACAGGTCATCAACGTGCCGGGCGAGGTGGATGAGTTCGAGGCCGAGGGCCGCGTCGTGAGCGTCAACCGCACCAGCGACATCGCCGGCACCTTCGTTCTCGAGCTCTTCGAGAACTGCCAGCAGGTCACTTTCACGGTGGATGCCAGCACGGAGTTTGAAGACTTCGACGACACCCAACTGGCCGACAGCTTCGCCAGCCTGGCGGCCGACCAGTTTGTCGAGGTCGAAGCCGACCTGCGCAGCGACGGCACCCTGGTAGCCAAAGAAGTCGAGCTCGAGGACGAGGATGGCGAAGAGGAGGCCGAAGGGCTCGTGCTCAGCGTTGAGCGCGATGGCGGCGGCAACGCCACCAGCTTCACCTTGCTCCTGCACGACGTCGCCCCCTGCTCGGCTGCCCTGCCCACCGACGACACTATCACCGTCACCATTTCCTCCCTCAACCCGCCCCAGTTTAACGTTGATGAGGAGGGCGACGATGACGATTCCGAAGCCGGCAGCCGCTTCAACGACCCGAGCGACCTCGCCGTAGGACAGAGAGTCGAAGTGGA
>JBOGNW010000132.1:0-4046 GCA_050747425.1 Candidatus Acidiferrales bacterium | reverse complement strand
AGGGCAGAAAACAGAGAATTACGTCCTCCGGCCCGCAGGTCGCCGCTTCGCCCGGCGGCAGCGATTGATACATATTGATAACTACGTTGGCGTGCGTGAGCATCACGCCCTTCGGCAGCCCGGTCGTGCCGCTCGAATACGGCAGCACCGCCAGCGTTTCTTCCGGGGGCGCCGCCGGCTCGGGGAGCGTGGCCGTGGTCGGCCGCAGCAGCGCCTCGAACGGCTCTGCCCCGCTGCTGGGGCGGCGCGTGGTAAACACCCGGCGTAACTTCGGCAGGCCCGCCAGGTTGATTCCCCGGAGCAAAGCCCCGTCGGAGACCAGAAAAACCGCGCCGGAATTCTCCAACTGGTAGCGCACTTCGCGCTCGCGGTAGCTGGGATTGAGCGGCGTGGGCAAGCCCCCCGCCAGCGTCGCGGCGTGATAGAGGGCGGCAAATTCCCAGGAGTTGGGCAGGTAAATCCCGATTACTTCCCCCGGCCGCAGCCCGGCCGCCACCAGGCCGCGGGCGACCCGCTCCACCAGTTCGCCATACTCGGCAAAAGAAAACCGGCGCGCGGGCTCCGTGGAGGCATCCACCAGCGCCGTCTTGCTCCCGAAGCGCTGGCAGGCGCCTAAGAGCGCCCGATGTAAGGTGTAACCCCGTGCGTTTCCGCCCAAAGTTGTCCGCTGCATCGGCTAACTCTGCGCACGTTCCGCTTTCAACGTCAAGGCGGAAAGATTACAGGGGAAGAAGAAAGCGTCAGCTTCAAACTTTGACGACCAGGCCTTCTTTGGCGGCGAGGACTTCGTCGAAATGGTCGCGGGCATGCTTGAGGATTTTGTCCACCTCGGCGTCGCTGCGGTCGGGGTCGTGGTGGAAGAGCACCAGCTTCTTGACCTTGCATTCCTTGGCCACGCGAATCCCTTCGCGGAAATTGGAGTGGCCCCAGTTGCGGTGCGATTTCATTTCGTTGGGCGTGTACTGGGCGTCGTAGATGAGCAGGTCGGCGCCGTCGGCCAGTAGGCGAACGTTATGGTCGCCACGGCGCTCGCCGGGCTCGTTGTCGGTGGCATAGACCAGCACTTTGCCCTCGCATTCCAGCCGGTAGCCCAGGCAACCCTGCGGGTGGTTGAGGCGCCGGGAGCGCACCACCAGGTCATCAAAACTGATGGACTCTTCGGCGATTTCATAGAAATGCCGGTTGGCCACCATGGTTTTCATGTCGACGGGAAAATAGGGCCCGGACATCTGCCCTTCGAGCGCCTGCTGCACACTCTCATTTTGAAAGTAAAAGCCGTGAAAGAGGAACTGATTGCGCTCGTGGTAGAGGGGCGTGAAGAAGGGGATGCCCTGGATGTGGTCCCAGTGGAAGTGAGTCAGAAAAATACGGGCGCGGATGGGGTTGGAGCCGTGCTCTTCGGCCAGCGCCTTACCGAGCTGGCGAAAGCCGGTGCCACAGTCCAGCACGAACAGGTCGTCATTCTTCAGCCGCAATTCGATGCAGGGCGTGTTGCCGCCGTAGCGCAGATTGCTCTTGATGGGCGTGGGTGTGGAGCCTCGCACGCCCCAGAAGCGAACGTACATCCACGCCCCCTCGCGGCCGACAAACGATGAACCTGCTCACTGCTCCCTAGTTAGCAGCCAGCAGGTGAAAGAGCCCCAAGGCCCGCCTGCGGCCCTTCGGCTGCGCTCAGGACAAGCAAGCAGGTCGAGCGCCATCATCTCACAGCCCCGCCTGGCAAGCAAGAACGAGGCGTGGAGTAACCTTGGCAGGGACAGGTTCTCTTTTCTAAGTTCCCTAGAATAAGACGGAAACAGAGCCCCGAGCTTGGCCGGCCAATAAAGTATAACGTGGGCGACTAGGGGGTAGGGGGAGCGGCGGGCGCGAGGCTCAAGGGTATGTCCACGCGGCCGAGCAACCCGGTGTGGTTATCACGGACGAGAAGCCGCAACTGGAATTCGCCGGCAGGTAGTTCTAGGGCCATGCGGAGAACAAAACCCTCCTCACCGATTCTTTCATAGTTCTCCGAGGTAAGCTGCCGGTCGATGCGCTTGGCGGCGCTGTTGACTGGCTTTCCGTCGGCGGAGAAGGCCGCCACAAGGAAGTCAGCGTTGACGTCGCGCCCTCCATCAGACAGGTCGGCGAGCCTCAAGCCATCCTTGCGCAGCCGAAACTCGACTTCGACCCGTGTGGTTGTGCCGCCTTCGGGCGGCGGGACATAGGCGCGAAAAATGACCCCGGTCGGCGGCAGTGGAGCGTACATGGCGGACCGCAGTTCGTCTTGGGACCCCTCGGAAGGGGTGCCAAGCGGCGGGGGAGGCGCCGGACGCAGCGTGGCGTAGTAGCCGCGCCGGTATCTGACTCGTAGCCCTGAACGGGCCAGCTTCACCTCGATTTGGCGAAAACTGCCGTCCCAATTCCCGTTCGTTGGGTAGTAACCGAGCGTGTAGTAAGAGGAGCCGTCCTTCAGTGCCAGTGCCACTGCCTCGCCGATATCGTTACGGTTATAGAAGGCTTGTCCGCCAGAGTTGTCAGCCAAGGCTTTCATTGCGCTCTGAGACTGATACAGGTAGTATTTTTCATCTTTTACGTTCGGTACGGAGGGATTGACCCGGTTGGGGTCGTATCCCGAGGCACTGCGCTGTCCCGCGACCCTCCGAATAAAGTCCTGCTCGCTTTCTGGTTCAATTCCACCCACCAGGCCTCGCGGGTCCACGGGGTAAACCGCGACCTGAGCGTCGTTGAGGAGCCGAGCTGTCTCGCGCAATTCAGCGTCCATGGACCACTTCTCGCGTCCGAAGTACATCGTGGGGAAACTCGCCGATAGCCAGACGAGGTTCTTGCGGCCGGGGTAGCCCACCAGGCTGAGGGCAATGGCGCGCAGGGCGGCCAAAGTCAGCTGCATCCGGTCCCGATCGCTCTGCGCCAAGACCTCATCTTCCAAGTGCTCTATATTGTCGACCACCTCAGCACAGCCACAGGCTTCGAAAACCTCTCGCATTCGCTCAAGTTCTTCGCGTTTGAGCTTTGAAGTCATTAGCTGGCGCGTGGCGAATTGAGGCGATTGCTGGGAGTTCTGCCTGTCGGCAGCGGCTAGCAGAAGCTCTCGATCAGTCGTGAAGTCCTGGAGCACGCGCAAGTTGCTGCCCAACGCGAGCACGGCCATCCACCGCCCGGCGCTTCCCGGCGAAGTGAGGTAGCGGATGAGCTCTATTCGCATGAGGGACTGGTTCGACAGTGGGGTGTTGAGCGAGTCGAGCAGGAGCAGGGTGACCGGTTCTTTCGGCGGGTGATAGGCCGGCTCATTGGTGTGGACGCCTGCGGGCAGTGGCGCGGGCGGTTGCAGCGCCGCCGCCCTCTGAGTCCAGTCGAATACGGCAATCTCTTGCGGTTTTCCTGCCTCTTTCAGGGCAAAGTCTTCCCGAGTCAGCCCTTCGATCGGTCGGCCCTTCCCGTCGGTGACGACCACATCTACAACCACCAGCCGCGTCTCGACCCGCATCACGCGAGCCGGGTTTAGGTCTGGCTTCGACACCTGCTGGGCCTGAAGGGACATCGCGAGAAGCAAACACCAGGCAGAAAAGAGGACCCACATAGGCGACCAACTTAGGCTGTGCAGACTGCTGAGCCTCGCCCCTGTGTTGGTGAGTGTTAGCAAGGGTGCACTTCCCGGCACCGCCTAGCCCTTAAGAATAGCACGCCTGCCAACCCGGTTGCCCGGCGTGTTGGCCTTCCCTGGCGTGTTCGCCCAGCGCTAAGGCACGATCTTACACACGTAGGGCGGGAAAAAAGTGTCACACGAGCACTCAGGTTTAATCACGCACGGGGTGCCGCACGGGTTAGTCGAACAGTTCACCACGGGGTCAGGAGTATCACCAGTAACAGCGTGGATAGACGAAAAAACACCAAGGAGCATGAGGAGCAGCACCAAAAAGCGCAATGTGCGCCACCCATACCTGCGGCGGCCTGTACCCCGGCCAGGCCCCGGACAACCCGAGAACCCTCCCGGCATCTAATCTAAGTACTGGAACCACCCCGACTTCCACGAGGCGGGGGCGGCGTTG
>JBOGNW010000131.1:0-4563 GCA_050747425.1 Candidatus Acidiferrales bacterium | reverse complement strand
TTTGCTCCTTAGCGGAACTCTTTGACGTTCGATACCTTCTCGCCGATGAAGGTCACAAAGGTCACGAAGGGCGGGTAGCCGTAAATCCAGTCTTCCGTTTCCTGGTCGTTCTTCACTTCGCGCACCTTGCGGTCGGGCCGGCCCAGCGCCGCCAGCACCATGTCGCGACTCATCCCCACCTTGGCCTTGCGGTTGCGAATCGCCTCGCGGAATTCTTCCGGGATGGTTTCAATCCAGGGGATGGCCGCCGACTGCCGGCTGAAATCCAGTACGCTCCCCAGCATTTTCCTGACTTCTTCGCCGGAGAGGTCCGGCACCTGCTCGGCAAAGCTCAGCACGACGTAGCAGCCCTGCACCACGTTCGAGGAGGAGCCGCCCGGCGGCGGCGGCGCCGGATAACTGGGCGGCGGCGGCATCCCTTGCGTGCCTCCCATCCCGCCGTGCACTGTGAGCCGCTGGTACCACTTCTTCTTTCTCTGGACGCCTCCGTTGATTTCGATGAGGATGGTCCGGCGCTGGAACTGTACCCCGGTAATTTGCACCACTTCGCCCTCCGGGACCGCCACTCCGCGGTTGACCAGGGTCTGCCGCAGCTTCTCCTCGTTCAGCCGCCCCTCACTCACCTCCACCGCCTCTTTCTCTCCTCGAATGGCCGGCAGAGGCTGCAAGGTGGTGGCGTATTCAAAAGCCAGCTTGCGCAAAATGTCGAGACGGTTCTGGTCGCTCAACGCCTCCTTGGAAGGAACCGCGCCGCTGACCGCCGCGCAGAAGAGGAGTACAAAAAGAAAGCGGACGCTCGGTCGGAAAGCAAGTCTCATGATGCTCTCCTCCCGAAGCTTCGGGAGTCGCCCACTATTCTAGCTCTTTTGCCCGCGCGAGGGAAATACCGAAGCGAGCCGTGCGCGCCAGCCACAGCGTCACAGCCGCAACCACCAGCGTCGTACCGAGGCAGCCACGATCACTGTTTCTCTAACAGTCGCGAGAAGTACGGAAAGATGATGATGCTGATGCGGCCTTGCCTGCCCCAGAGACGATTGCGATGGTCGCCGTTGTATTCCTCGAAGATGTGCGGCACTCCGAGCGAGGTTAGCCGGATCGAGAGAGCTCGGCTGGTAACCGGAATGTGGGTGAATTCGTCCGACACGCCGGAATCGAACTGCAGTCCGCGCAGCTCCATCAGATTGGCGCGGTACTGCTTGACCATGTAGAGCGGCATGTTCTCTTCCCACCTGCTGAAGGCCGGCTCCACCGGTTGCATGGTGCCGTCGCGCATTTCGAACGGCAGGTCAACAAAAAAGGGCGGCTTTGCCGGATTCGGCGAGAACGCTTGCCCAACACACAGAACCGCGGCCGTATAAAAGCCGAACGAGCGCAAGTTCTCCGGTGTAGCTCGCAACGCGCCCGCAAACCCCGGATTCTCTGGTCCCAGGTCGCCTGCCCAACCCAGCACCGCGGGGTTCATTCCGTATGCCACACTGAACACGTCCGGATGTTTCATTGCGAGCTTGATGGCGCCGTACCCTCCCATCGAATGTCCCATGATTCCACGGCTTTCTGCGCGCGCCAGCGTGCGGTACCTGCCGTCTATGTAGCCCACAAGGTCCTTCACCGTGAAGTCTTCCCAGTTGCCGCTTGCCGCTGAGTTCGTGTAGAAACTGCCGCCCATCTGCGTTCGCTGTTCGGAGACAACCAGTATCATCTCGCCGGTGCGGTTTTCAGCGATGCTGCGGTCCATAACGTCCTGGATCGTGCCCCACTCATCGCCTTGCCGCCACGGCCTAATCCATTGCTCTTCATTGTCTTGGATACCGGGCAGGATGTAGACAACGGGGTAGCGCTTCTGTGGCGCCGTGTCGTAGCTGGGCGGCAAATAAACGGTGATCGTGCGCTCCGGCGAGTCACCCGTAACGATGTTTCCCAGCGATGCGCCACGCAGCTTCTCCTGTACAATGCGCCCCTGCTGCGCCGCCACCGATGTGGCGGCCACCAGTACCAGCAGAACCAAACACCAGCAACGACACGAGCTTGCAAGCCGAGCCTTTTTCACGGCAGTCCTCCCCACCCTAAAGCGTCTCGCTTGAGGCGAACAATCTTAGCGTAGGAAACAATTCTGACGAAGCAAAGGACCGATTGCGCCACTTCATTGACCGAAGACGCCACGCATGTCTAGTGCAGGTATTCCTGAGGCGTCATCCCGCTCCACCGGCGGAAGGCACGATGAAACGCGCTCGGCTCAGAAAAGCCGAGGGCAAACGAGACTTCCTGGAGGGGCATGCCGCGCTCGGCCAGCAGCTTCCGGCAGCGCTCCCATTGCACCTCGTCGAACACCTCGCGGTAGGTCAGTCCGTTTTCTGCCAGCCGCCGTTGCAGCGAACGCGGGCTCATCCCCAACGCGCGTGAGACGCTGCTCAATTCGGCCGCACCGGACGTCAGTGCATCTTCGACCGCAGCGCGAACAGCAACCGGAAACTGATCCTCGCCGGGGACGCGGTGCATCAGCCGCTGCGCGTGCTCCTCCAGCACCTCCGCAAGCTCTGTGTCGCCCTGGAGCAAGTGCAGGCGGAGCACTTCGCGGGCGAAGACAATCTGGTTCGTCGTTTGCCCAAATCGCACTGGCGCCGCAAATCTCCGATGGTAAGGCCCGATATTCGCCGGCGCTGCAAATGCGAAATCAACTTCGCGCAGGGGCGGCTCCTGACCCGTCATATGGCGCAGCCTACGCAGCACTAGGCTGAAAATAAACTCCACATAGGGCCGTGGAATCCTGGCGCTTCCCGCGGGGCTGTGCAGCTCGACCTGTGCGCCCTTGTTATTCATCTGCACGCGAAACCGCAGAGCCTCGTTGACCAGCGGATAATACGCTACCATGCGACGAAAGCAGTCGCCCACCGTACTGCTGGCCATCATCAGGAAATCGTAGACGCGGTAGGCGCCCACCGGCAGTTGTTCCGCGGCTTCCAGCGCAATTGCCTCGCTTCCTGTGCGCTTCTCCGCTTCGCGCCAGAGGGCAAAGACGCTCTCTGCCGGGATGCGGCTCGCATCCGTGATGTCGCGCGGCACATTGGCGGCGGCAAGCAATTCCGCCGCACTGACGTTATGCCGCCCGCAGGCGAGCAAAATGGCTCGTGGTGTGATTCCAGCGATGGCGGTCCCACTCATATGCACCCCCGGTGAGTTTCTACCACGGAGGTACGCAAAAGAGGAACCGCCGGTTCCCTAGAACAGCGGCGGCTCGTCGGGTGGCTGATTGCTTCCCTACCTCCTTGCCTCCTTGCCTCCTTGCCTCCCTGCCTCCCTGCCTGCTTGCCTCCTTGCTTCCCGCCTCATCGCATTCGCTCCACCCGCACCCCGCGCCGCGCGATGCGAAACGGCAGCAGCGTCGCCCCGGCCTCCGCTAGCGCGCGGGCCAGCTCGGCGCGACGCCGCGGGGAGCTCAAGAACACCACGCAGCCGCCCCCGCCCGCCCCGCAGACTTTGGCCGCCTCCGCCCCCTGCCGTCGCCCGACCCGGATGAGGCGGTCAATGAAAGGCGTCGAAATCCCGGGAGAATTCCGCCGCCGCGTCTCCCACTCCTGCCGCAAGAGCCGGGCCAGCTCGCCCCATTCCTGCCGCAGAAGCGCCTGGCGCATGGCGATAGCTGTCGCAGCAATTGCTCGAAAGTTGCCTCTCACACGCCCAATTCCATCCAAATACGCCCGTAACACCTGCCAGTTAGTAACCCCCGAACTCCGCGGTTTGCCGGTATAGGCGATGAGCAGGCGGCTCTCGAGTGCTTTGAGGTTGATGCGCAGCGGCTCGCGCCAGGTGTGCCCCGGCTCGAAGTGAATGGCGCCCAGCCCGCCGAAAACGGCCGGGTAGTGGTCCTGCTCGCCGGTGGGCACGCCCAGAACATGGGCTTCGATGTCGCGCGACACCGGAATCCATTCCGCCTTCGGGATTCGCGGCCCGAGCCATCGCGTTAATGTGGCGCAGATGGCAACCGCCATGGCGCTCGAGCCGCCCAGGCCCGCGCCCGCGGGCGCCTCCGACCAGGTGGTCAACGTCAGTCCTCGGCGCGGAGCGAAACGAGCCACGAGTTCCGCCAACAAAGGCAGGCGGTGCCGCGCTGCTGCCTTCAAGACAGCGAGGCTACGAAACTCCTCCCGCTCGTCGGAGTCTCGCGAAATCAGCACAACACGCGAGTCTCGGCGCGGCTCGAGCACGCAGTGGGCATAGCGGGTAATAGCGAGATTCACCGTGAGGGCGCCGGGATGGAAAAGGTACAGCGGCCAGATGTCGAGCGTGCCGCCCGCCAGGTCAATGCGCGTGGGGGCGTAGCCGTGGAGACGCATCAGCGCGCCAGAGGAAGGGTCACGCCTTAGTCTTCTCGATGTCGGCGGGCGCTGGCTGTTCGGCGGCGAGCGGCTCGAAGCAGCGCCGGCAGCGCGCCTCGTACATCCCGCCGGCCCCCACCAAGATGCGCTCGCCCGACGCTACCAGCCGCTGGGTGTGCTTGGCGGGGTTACCGCAGCGGACGCAGATGGCCAAGAGCTTGGTGACTTCCTCCGCCACGGTCATCAACTC
>JBOGNW010000130.1:0-3050 GCA_050747425.1 Candidatus Acidiferrales bacterium | reverse complement strand
CGGCCGGTTGGCTCTGCCGGACGATGTCGCTGACGCTTGCCTGTTTCTCGCTTCCCCCGCGGCGCGGTTCATTACTGGCGCGAACCTCACCGTGGATGGCGGCGTGCTCGCCTGCAACGTCTATTAGGACGTGACCCCAAGAGGGAGGCCGCTGATGAACGCCCGCCAACTCATCGAACATCTGAAGCTCGAGCCGCTACCGGTCGAGGGCGGTTACTTCCGTCAGACTTATTGCGCGGCGGAAACCCTGGCGCAGAGCGCGCTGCCCTCGCGCTACCGCACCGACAAGCCCTTCGGCACAGCGATTTACTATTTGCTTACCTCCGAGCCCGACTCATTCTCAGCGCTGCACCGGTTGCCGACCGACGAGATCTACCATTTCTATCTGGGCGACCCGGTGGAATTGCTGCTGCTTTATCCCAACGGCTCGAGCCAGCGCGTCCTGCTGGGACCCGACTTACTTGGAGGCCAGCAGGTGCAGTTCGTGGCGCCGCGGGACGCCTGGCAAGGCTCGCGCCTGCGGGCGGGCGGCGCCTGGGCGTTGCTGGGAACGACGATGGCGCCCGGCTTCACTCCCGAGGATTTCGTGGCCGGCGACCGTGAGGAGCTGATGCGCCGCTACCCGGAGCAGGCGGAGCTGATTCACGCACTGACGCGCACGCCCTGAACCGCTCAGCCCTTAACAGGGAGCTCGACGTCCCGCAGCTCGCGCGCCGACTCTTCGGGCGGGGTAGGGTTGATGTAGAAGCCGGTGCCCCACTCGAAGCCCGCCACCTTGGTCAGCTTGGGCATGAACTCCAGATGCCAGTGGTAGTAGAGCTCGGTGTCTTCGCGCATAGGCGTGGTGTGCAGCACGAAGTTGTAAGCCGGGCAGGTGAGCACCTTGTCGGTGCGCGCCAGCAAGCTCTTCAAGGCGCGGGCGAGTTTTTCGTACTGCGGCGAGGCCATTTCTTCGAAGGCGGCGGCGTGCTGCTTGGGAAGAATCCAGGCCTCGAAGGGGAAGCGCGGCGCGTAAGGGGCGAGGGTAATGAAGTCCGAATCTTCGGCGATGATGCGCACCTGGCTCTCGCGCTCCTGCCGCAAGGTGTCGCAGAAAATGCAGCGTTCTTTCATCATGTAGTACTGCTTGGCGCCCTCCACTTCTTCGCGCACGTACTGCGGCACGATGGGCAGGGCGATGAGCTGCGAGTGGCTGTGCTCGAGCGAGGCGCCGGCGGCGGCGCCGTGGTTCTTGAAGATGAGCACGTACTTGAAGCGCTTGTCTTTCTTGAGATCCACGATGCGATCGCGGTAGGCCCAGAGCACGTCCTCGACCCGCTTCTCGGGAAGCTGGGCCAGCGTGGCCTGGTGCTCGGGCGACTCGATGATGACTTCGTGGGCGCCGATGCCGCTGATGCGGTCGAACAGGCCTTCGCCGGTGCGCTCGAGCTCCCCTTCAATCCCCAGCGCCGGGAATTTGTTGGGCACCACGCGCAGGCTCCAGCCGGGCGTATTGGCCGGGGTGCCGTTCGAGCGGTAGGCGATGATTTCCGGCGGGGTCTTGTCCTCGTTGCCGTAGCAGAAGGGGCAGAACTTCCCCGCCTGGATGACCACCGGCTCGGCGGCGTAGTCCACGGGGCGCTTGGCGCGCTCGGTGGCGATGATGACCCAGCGGCCGATGATAGGGTCTTTGCGCAGTTCAGGCACTTTCTTAGCGCCTCCCGAAACTACTTAACCGAGTTGGAGTTGGCTCCGCAAGGGTAACCCCCCTCCCCCCACCCCATTTTTGACGATTCTTTGGGCCTAAGTTATTCATTTAGCTGCCCTTACGCAAGTTACATATGTAACCCAGCGTTTGGCTCTAACTCCTTTCAGCCCAGCAGTTTACGCTGGGATTACTACGCGGCCCAGCGGCGGGGGCCACTGGGTTGAGCGGAAAGGAAGCGGAAAAGCAGATTCCTCACCCCGCGAGAAAGCGCGGGGCAGGCCGCCAAGGCAGGCAAGGGTTCGGAATGACATAATCGGCCTAGGCACGGCGTCGCCACCCTCCTCAGTTCAGCTTGCACAAACCCGGAGCGGATGTCTACGGTTTTCGCGGTTTTTGCGGTTTTTGCGGAAGGAAATTTTAACTCCTCTGTTTTCAATAGGCTAGCGAAGGGCCAAAAATGCCCCACTGAAGCGAAACGCTGGGTTGCCGGATCGGTGCTAGCACATACCGTAGTTTATGGAGGGCTAGTCTCTGGTATCTGTCTGCGTGGCAATCCGCTGCCCGCCGAAGAAGATGTAGTCCGTCCAGGTCGAGCCCCGCTTTTCAGGGATTCGCGCTGTCCATGTGGAAGTAGTCAGTCCTAGCCCCTGCAAACGCCAACCACGGGCTATTCCTTGCTCCCACTAGGTAAACGAAATACAAGGAGACTGGCCGCCATTAAGGCAAGAAAGAACATCAGTGTAATTCCCCACTCAAGAAAATGTATCAGATTCCCTGGCGCGCTCGGAAAGACATTGAGAAGGATGAATCGAACGGACACGAGGACGCAAAACAATGCGATGGGAATTACGTACCAACGGACTGACCGAAGTCGAATAGGGGTACGAAACAGCCAAGCTGCCGCAGCACAAACCGCTAGTAAGCCAACAATCAAGGGGGCAAGCAGGCCGCCCAACCTTTGATGCTGGCCTAGCAACGCAAGAAGCCATAAGAAGACTATTACCAAACCTGCCCCGAAGACTACTGCTTTTAGCCTTTCAAACATCGAATCCACTCCTCAGTTGGGATGATGATAGCCTAGATCCAAGATACTTGTCTATTAACGTCCCCTGCATTCTTGGAATGCGCGGACCGATTTGGCGGCACGATCAGTTTCCGCCGAAGGCACCTTTGTGCAAACGCACCACGGGCGCGGAGCCCGGGCGGGCTTCGAGCGCGACGACGTCGAAACGATAGGGAATTTCCCCCAGGCCGCGCCGCTGGAGATAGTAGCGCGCCAGCCGCTCCACGGCCTGCTGTTTGTTCGCGTTCACAGCCTGCTCGGGCGGCCCGCCGCTGGCGGTAGTGCGCGTCTTCACTTCCA
>JBOGNW010000129.1:0-6784 GCA_050747425.1 Candidatus Acidiferrales bacterium | reverse complement strand
GCCATCATCGGCCGCTACGTTCTCGAGCCGGAGATTTTTGACTTCATTGATTCGACCCCGCCGGGACGCGGCGGCGAAATCCAGCTCACGGATGCCATCGGCCTCTACGCCCGCCAGCATCCCGTCTGCGCGCTGGCCTTCGAGGGCCGCTACCACGACGCGGGCACGATGCTGAGCTACCTGCGCACCAACGTGCATTTTGCGCTCCAGCACCCGCAGCTCGGCCCGTCCTTGCGCGATTACCTCAAATCGCTAAAACTCTAGCCGCACGCAACCCAACATGCACGCCCGCCTGGCAACCGTTGTTCTTTCGTGGATGGCGGTCGCGGCCGCTTTTGCCCAGCCGCCGGCCGTGCCGTTCGGCCAACACCCGGAGGCCGTCTTTCCGCTCGGCAAGGGTACGGTTTGGGTTTACGAGGGCCTGGTTCGCTGGACGCTACCCGGTTCTGACAAGAAGCTGGAAAAAAAGATAACTTGGAAAATAGAAATCGTAGATACCGTGCGCCGTGATTCGCTGCTGGCAGCCGTGGTCAAAGGCCATCCTGCGGATCTCGCCTGGTACGAGGAAGAAAGGACGCCCGGCGACTACTGGATCATTCGGCTCGACCCGGGTAAGTTCTACTTAGTCGAACCGTTCCGGTTTCAAGAAGTGCGGCGGCGTCTGGAGAACCCGGCCGACCGGCTCGACGCCCTGGTGCGAGACGAGGAGCTTTTCCTCGACTCGCCTTTGGCCAAAGGGAAAAAGTGGGGCGAGCCAGAGGCGCTGAAGCGCGATGACTTGCTTTATCAATGGCTGGTTGAGGAAGAGCGGCCCGTTCGGCTACGCATCGTCCAGGGAGTGGAGGCCGCCGACCGGGTGACGCAGTACCGGCTGGCCTATCGCACCCTTCCCGACCATACCGTAGTTGATTTCGTGCCCGGGGTGGGCATTATCCATTATGTCTACGCCCATCACGGCACTGTGGCCGAGGCGGACGTCAAACTGGTCGAATACCACGCGGGACGATGACCTAGTGGCGCACCTCGCTCATCAGAGCGAGGAAGTTGCCGTCGGGGTCACGGAACTCGGCCAGCCAGAGGTCGTGGTCAGCGAGGCGCGCGACCAAGCGGGGCGAGGCGAGGAAGGCCACGCCGCGGGCGACGAGCGTCTTGTGGGCCTCCTGGATGTCCGTCACCTTATAGTAAATGATCGAGCTGATGCGGCCGGCGGCGGGGCCCGCGGCTTCCGGGAGCCCCAAGAGCAGCCGGATGCCGCCGCAGTCAAAGAAGACCATCGTGCCCGCCTGGAAGAGAAAGCGCATCCCCAGAGTGTCGCGGTAGAAAGCAATGGCGCGGGGAAGGTCGGCCACGGTGACGCCAATCTGCCCAATGGCGTTCAACCCGAAACTACTAGCGCTCTGACTCATGGCGGTGTCCTCCTTTGTAGTGAGAAATCAAGTGGAGTCTTTGCTGGCGGGAGCGGCGGGCTTGGCCTCTTCTTTCTTGGCGCTCTCTCCTTCGGCTTTGCTATCAGCCTTGTCGGCCGCTGCCGGCTGGCCTGAATCGGACTTGCCCGGCTCGGGCTTGCGCGCGTAGTCGGTGACGTACCAGCCGCTGCCTTTGAACTGAATGGCCGACACCGAAAGCACGCGCGGCGCGCTCGCCCCGCACGCGGGGCAGGGCGAGGTTACCGAGTCGCTGAACTTCTGGAGCAGCTCGAAGCGCTTCCCGCAGCCCCCGCACTGGTATTCGTAGAGTGGCATTCGGTTTCTCTCGGCTTTCGCTCCCCGTCGAAAATCTTACCACAGCAACGGCCCTCGCCTTCGACGCGGGGCCGCGCAATTCTCGTTCAACGCGACCCGCCGACGTGCTAGACTGAAGCGCCGAGAAAGAGAACGTCCCGTCTTTCTTTGGGCAGCGCCGCATGGCCACCGAGAGCGCAATCGTTTCGCTGCCCCGCCGCTCCACGAACGGCGGCTGCCTGTATCTGGTCGCCACCCCCATCGGCAATCTGGAAGACATCTCCCTGCGCGCCCTGCGCGTGCTGAAAGAAGCCGACCTCATCGCCTGCGAGGACACGCGCGAAACCGCCAAGCTCCTGCAGCGCTACGGCATCTCCAAGCGCACCACCAGCTACCACGAACACAATGAAATCGTGCGCGCCGCCGAGCTGGTGCTCGACCTGGAGCAAGGCGCCCGCGTCGCTTTGGTTTCTGACGCCGGCACGCCGGGCATCTCCGACCCCGGGCATCATCTGGTAACCCTCGCCATCCGCCACGGCGTTCCCGTGGTGCCCATTCCCGGACCCACGGCCTTCTCGGCAGCGCTGGCGGCCTCGGGCCTGCCGGGCGACAGCTTCCACTTCATCGGCTTTCTGCCCGCCCGGCGCACCGAGCGGCGCAAGGCCTTGCGGGCCCTGGCCCGCGAGTCGGCCACGGTGGTTTTCTACGAAGCCCCGCACCGCCTCGCCGACTCCCTCGCCGACATGGCGGCGATTCTCGGCAATCGCCCGGCCGTGCTGGCCCGCGAGGTCACAAAACTGCACGAAGAGTTTCTCCGCGGGCACCTGGAAGAGCTGACCGACGCGGTGAAAAAGCGCGCCCCGCGCGGCGAGTTCACGGTGCTGGTGGGGCCGACTGACCAGGCTGCACGGCCCAAGCCGGCGCGCGCCTCTACCTCGCTGCGAGCGCGGGTTGAGCGCCTGCAAAAAAATAAAGGACTCGAGCTGAAGGCGGCGTTGAAAATCGTCGCCCGCCAGCTCGGCCTCTCGCGCAGCGAAGCCTACCGGCGCCTCCAGGAAGAGAAAGCCCTGCGTCGCGGCTAACTCCGCGTCTCAACTATTCTGGGAGAACTGCCCTCAGGCGCTTTCGGACATGAAGGTGCGCAGGCGCGGGCCGGTGAAGTGCACGCCCACCTCCCACTCGCCCGGGCCTTTCGACAAGATGCGGCGCACAGCCGCCGTGGTTTCAAAATCTCCTTGCGAGCCCAGCGGGCGGGCGGTGGACCGCTGCGGGATGACCAGCTCGAGCTGCTGATCCAGGCGTAGCTCGCGCCGGGTGAGGAAGCTCGCGCCCTCGCGGCTGACGTTGAAGCTGTGGGTCGAGTCTTCGAAGGACTGGCCGTGAACGTCGTGCCCCCGCACCAGCAAGGGCAGCGACACGGCAATGCGCTTGCTCACCCGCTGCGGTTGTTCCTCAGAACTGTTTTTCTTCTCCGGCACCGCACGCTCCTCAGATGGCGGCCACCGCATCGCGGCTGGCCGTAAAGAACGACTCGACCTGCTCCAGCACTTCTTCGCTGGCGCGCGCAGCGTGGATGGCCCGCCGCAAAGCCGCCCCGCCGGGCACGCTGTGAGTGAAACAGGTGGCAAACTGCTTCATCTTGCCGAGCGCCTCCGGATCCGCGGCCTCAAGCAGTCGGCGGAAGAATTCGCGCAGCAGTCGGTGGCGATCCTCCTCGCCGGGCTCTGCATAGTGTCCGGTGGCGAAGTAGTCCGCCATCTGCCGGAAGATCCAGGGATTGGTGGACGCCGCCCGGCCGACCATCACCGCGTCGCAGTCGGTCTCGCGGAACATACGCTCGGCGTCCTCCGGGCGGTTGATGTCGCCGTTACCGATGACGGGAATTTTCACCGCTTCTTTCAACTCGGCAATCAGGCGCCAGTCGGCCGCGCCCGCGTAGCCCTGCAAACGTGTGCGCGGATGGAGCGCGATGGCCTCGACGCCAGAATCTTCCGCCAGTCGTCCGACCTCGCGCACCACGATGGAATTTTCGTCCCATCCGGCACGGATTTTGATGGTCAGCGGGAAGCGGACGGCGGCGCGCACGCGGCGGAGAATGGTGGCGAGCAGCGGCAGGTCGCGCAGCAGGCCGGAGCCGCCGCACTTAACCACTTTCTTGGCCGGACAGCCCAGGTTGAGGTCCACGTGGTCGAAACCCAGCGCCTCGACCAGTTCCGCGGCCGCCGCCAGTGTGTCGGGATTAGCGCCGAAGAGCTGCGCGGCGATGGGATGCTCGTCGGGCGTGAAATAGAGGTAGTGGCGCGTGCGGGCATTGTCGCGAGTCAGCCCGTCGGCGCTGGTGAACTCCGTCATCAGCAGCCCGCAGCCGCCCTGCTGGCGAATCAGCCGGCGGAAGACGTTGTCGGTGACGCCCGCCATGGGGGCCAGCAGGGTCGCCGGGCGCAGCAGGCGGTCGCGCAGCCTCCAGCCACTGTACTTTTCGAGCACTGTGTTCATAGCAATGGGGGAAGGCCGGAAAGCCCTCATCGGCAGCCTCCCGCACGGCAAGCGAGCCTATTGTGCCCGAATCGCCTCTACCCCGCAAGCTGACGCGACGAGCTTGACAGCGAGGCGAGGCGCGGCGCAGGATGCCGCGCAACAGCGCGAGGGGGGCGATGCCAACGGCCCAACAGGTGCGCACGGGGATTTTTCTCTATCTCCTCCTGACGCTAGTTTTCAGTTCGGTTTTCTACTATCTCATTATCTCGGCGGGAAGCCTAAGCGCGGGGCACGGGCTTTACGTCCTGGGCCTGATGTGGTCGCCGGGGCTGGCGGCTCTGGCGACGCGCCTGGTGCGGCAGGGAAACCTGCGCGGGCAGGGCTGGGGCTGGGGCGGAACCCGCTACCAGCTCCTCGCTTACAGCGCCCCGCTCGCTTACGCCGCGGCGGTGTACGTCCCGGTCTGGCTGCTGGGCGGAGGAGAATTCAACTTCGTCTATCTCGAGCGCATTGCCACCCGGCTGGGCACGCCCGCTTCCTCCTCGGCCCTGACCTTGGTGGTTTTCTTTCTGTTCCAAGCCACGGTCGGCGTCTTCGGCAGTTGTCTCTCGGCGCTGGGAGAAGAAATCGGCTGGCGCGGCTACCTGGTGCCTGAGCTGGCCCGCCTGACAACCTTCACGCGCACCACGCTGCTCAGCTCCACCATCTGGGCCGTGTGGCACTATCCGGCGATTCTCTTCGCCGACTACCGGAGCAGCACGCCGGTCTGGTACGCGCTTCTCTGCTTCACCCTCATGGTCTTCGGCATCAGTTTCCTCTTCAACTGGCTGCGGCTGCGCTCCGGCAGCTTGTTGACGGCAATGTTCTTGCACGCTACGCACAATCTGTTCATCCAGGGGGTCTTCGATCCGCTGACGGTGGACACCGGCCGAACCACCTACTTGATCGGCGAGTTCGGCATCGGGCTCGTGATCACAGGAGGCCTGGCCGGCTTTCTCTGCTGGAGAAAAAGGAGCGAGCTCCCCGACGTTTCCCTGCGCGAGCCCGCGGCTTCCTAGCTGCTTCCTAAAGTAAAGAGGTGTCAATGGGAGCTTCGGGTTTGCTTTTCGGGGCGTCAGGGGCGCGGTGCCCGCGGCTCAAGGACGCGGCCGCTCGGCGAGGGACAGGAGAAACCCGCACGGGAGCCGGCGGCGGTACGGCCCGGCGCGGCTCGCTTACCGCGCCTCCGCTGAGGTGTGTCGCCAGTGCCTGGCGCGAGCCCTCGAAGAAATGCTTCAGGACAGCTTCGACGGCGTTGGCGCGCGCTTGGGCTTTCTCGTAAACAGGGGTATAGCGGTGGGCGCGACCCACTTTGCGGCGCACCACGGCGCCCTTGCCCGTCAGCCGGTCCATGATGGTCTCGACAGTGGTGTAAGCGAGCGGGCGGCGCGCTGCCGCCAGTTGCTCGCGGATGTCGCGTACCGTGGCCTCGCCCAGCGCCCAGAGCGCCTTCATACATTCCAGCTCCAGCGGGGGCAACTCGTAGATGGTTTTGCGAGGAACGTAGGGGCGCGACCCGGCACCGCTGCGAGCAGGCGGCTTCATTTCTCGTGCTGCGGGGTCGGAGTTTTCTGGTCGAAGAGGGAGGGCGTCCCGGTCTCGGAGGATGCCGTTTTTGTCGGCTCCGCCGCCAGAAACTTATCGCGGCGTAGGACGGGGCGATCGAGCGAGCGATTCCATTCCGTCCACTCGTCCTCGCGGCCCGCGCTTTCCGCCGCGGCCAGGCTGGAGCGCATGGCCTCCATCTTAGAATCAATGTCGTCGAGATAGTGCAGCAGGACGGCCTCGGGAAACCTGGGCGTGACCGGGGAACCGAACTCCAGCCGCCCGTGGTGGCTGAGAATCATGTGCTGGACGAGGGTGCGCAGCTCGGCCGGGAAGCCGACGAGCGCGTCCATCTTGCGGCCGAGCAGTTCGAGAGCCATGGCGATATGGCCAAGCAGGTTGCCTTCGGTCGTATAGTCGAGCGAGCGCTCGTAGCTGAGCTCGTAGACCTTGCCGAGGTCGTGAAGCACAACGCCGGTGAGCAACAGATCGAGATCTATCTCGGGATAGTTTTGCGCCGCGAGCTTCGAAAGACGGCAGAGAGACACCACATGCTCGAGCAGCCCGCCGCGATAGGCGTGGTGCAGGGTTTTCGCGCCCGGGGCCTGCTTCAGGCGCGGCGCCAGCTCCGCGTCCTCCAGCACGGCCAGCAAAAGCTGCCGCAGGTGGTCGTTCGCCAAACCGCGGGCGACCTCGAGCAACTCGGCGTAGAGCGCCTCTACGTCTTTCGCCGTTGTAGCCAGATAGTCTTCCAGTGTAAATTCGTCCGCCTGGGCGCGCCGCATGCGCTTGACCTTCAGTTGCGGCCGCCCCCGGTAGGACTCCACCACCGCTTCCACTTTCACTACGTCGTCGCGGTCGAACTCCGACTCGGTGTCCGCCACTCCGTCCCACAGGCGGGCCTCCACCGAGCCGGTGCGGTCGGCCAAGCGCAGCGCCATGTAGGGCTTGCCCTCGCGCGTGGAACGGATTTCTTTTCCCTGCACGAGAAAAAAGGAGGT
>JBOGNW010000128.1:0-4728 GCA_050747425.1 Candidatus Acidiferrales bacterium | reverse complement strand
ACGGTGCGCATCGCCGGCGAAGAATTCCGCGTCATTGGCGTCGCCGAAGAAATCGGCTCCATTCTCGGCCGCGAGCAGGACAACTTTGTCATTCTCCCGCTGACCACCTTCGAAAAACTCTTCGGCCGGCGGCACAGCCTGGTGCTCAAGGTGCAGGCCTTCTCCGAGAGCGGGCTGGACGCCGCCCTGGAGGAAGTACGCACGCACCTGCGGGGCCACCGCCAGCGCGCCTTCGGCGAGCGCGATGATTTCTATCTGGCCACGGCCGACACCTACCTGGCGGTGTGGGAAAACATCAGCCGCGTATTTTTTCTCGTGTTCGTGCTGATTTCCTCCATCGCCTCGCTGGTGGGCGGGATCGTGATTACCAACATCATGCTGGTCTCGGTCACCGAGCGCACCAAGGAGATCGGGCTGCGGCGCGCGGTGGGAGCCACGCGGCACGACATCCTGCGGCACTTTCTGCTGGAAGCGCTGGCGCAATGCCTGACCGGCGGGGTGATGGGCGTTGCGCTGGGCTTCGCGCTGGCGCTGGTGCTGCGGCAATTCACGCCCTTCCCGGCCGAGGTCAAGCTGTGGGTGGCGCTGCTGGGGCTGCTGCTGTCGTCGCTGATCGCGGTGGTGTTCGGACTGTATCCGGCGGTGCGGGCAGCGAAGCTCGACCCGGCCGTGGCCCTGAGGTCGGAATGAGGCACATCGATTTTGAAACCAACCTGCGCACGGCGCTGACCGCGCTGCGGGCGCGCAAGCTGCGCGCCGCGCTAACCATGCTGGGGGTGGTAATCGGGGTGGTGTCGGTAATCAGCGTGGCCGCCATCATCCACGGTTTGAACCAGTACGTCACCGACGAGGTCAACCGCCTGGGGGCCAAGATGCTGTTTGTGACCCGCTTTCCCGCTTTCAGCTTCGAGCAGTGGCCGGAGAGAATCCGCCTGCGCAAGTATCTGAAATACGAAGACACCGTCGCCTTGCGCGAGCAGTGCCGCTCGTGCAGCCTGGTTACACCCTTTCTGACCCGGGCGGTTTTCTTCGGCCGCAACCAGCACAACGAAATCCGCTTCCGCAACCGCCGGGTGGACGAGCCCTTCGTGCGCGGCGCCGAACCCGATATGCCGGTGGCGGTGCCGCTCTTCACCGTGAAAGAAGGGCGGATGTTCACCGAGCAGGAAAACCAGCACAGCGCGCTGGTGTGCGTGCTGGGGCTGGCGATGGCCGATTCGCTCTTCGGCGCCGTGGACCCGGTCGGGCAGACGGTGCGCCTGAACGGCATCGAGTTCCGCGTGCTTGGGGTGTGGGAGCACCACACGGGGCTGTTCGGCGGGCCGGGCGTGGACCAGTTCATCATCATCCCCTACAACACCTTCACCAAACTCTGGCCGGAAATCGAAGAGGGCATGATCGCCGTGGGCGTGGCCGACCCGCGCTGGCTGCCGCAGGCGCAGGACGAAGTGATTGAAATCCTCCGCCGCCGGCGCCACGTTCCCCCCGGGGCCGAGAACGATTTTGAGATCATCACCCCGGATTTCATCACCGACCTCTGGAAACAACTCACCGGCGCCATCGTGATTCTGACGCTCATCATCAGCTCCATCAGTCTGATCGTGGGCGGCATCGGGGTAATGAACATCATGCTGGTCTCAGTCACCGAGCGCACCGCCGAGATTGGGCTGCGCAAGGCCATGGGCGCGCGTCGCCGCGACATCCGCCGCCAGTTCCTGACTGAAGCGGTGACGCTCACCGGCATTGGCGGCGTATTAGGAATCCTACTGGGGGCGGTGACCACCTATATGACCCGCTGGCTGTTTCCGCAGCTTCTGGCCTCGCTGTCGTTGTTTTGGATTCTTACCGGCTTCGCGCTGTCGGTGGGCGTGGGGCTGTTCTTCGGCATCTACCCGGCGGCGCGCGCGGCCACCCTGGATCCGGTTACCTGCCTCCGCCACGAGTAGGAAGCGGGTTAGCTAGGTGTTTTCGCGCCGACTCGCTTTTTGTGCCTGCTGAGCAACGCGGCCGACAGCTCCCAAGCAGCACTTGCCGGAAGGATTTTTAACCTCGCAAGCGCAGTTGCCCGCCTTGACCTCGGCTTTGATGCGAGCCGCTACGGTGGACCGACCCGTTTGCGCGATTTCGTCCAAGATGTCCTTCTTTGTGAATCCGAAGCAGTAACAGACCGGAATCGGGTCTTCTTGCTCTTTGGCTCCGACTCGAACCAAGACATCCGCACGACGGAAGACGGGGGCTACCGGATCGGCAGAGAAGTAGACCACTTCACAATCTGGCGATTCGCAGAAATAGTACGTCGTGTGTGGCATGCCCAGAGGCAAGTGCCGCACTAAGCTCCGCACTGTCAGCAGGTCAACGCGTTTGGAACGCGCTCCATTCACTGGACACGCGGCGATCGGAGGAGCAGCGTTGCTGCCCACTATGCAACATTCGGCCATTCGTCTCTTCTCCTCACTGACTGGCCTTGAAGCCAGTCTTGTTCACCGCCTCAAGCAACCGCGAGGTCGAGACGCGAGCCGCGTCATACTGCACATTGGCTCGCCCCGACTCGAAATCCACCTCTGCGGCAGTTACACCTGGGGTTTCCAGCAGGGCATTGCGCACGCTCACCGCGCAGGCGCCGCAGGTCATCCCGCTGACTTTCAGCTCGAGCATTGCAAGCTGGGCGGGTTGAGCATCGGCCAAGCGTGGAGAACCGGCGCGATCTAGCGCGGAGCGCAGCGGGCCGTAGTAGTACGGAAACGCCAGCAATGCAAGGACGATCACCGTCGCAACCCACAGCAGCGGCCGCCTCCATCGCGTAACTCCGGAAGGCTCACAGACCTCGGCTTTGCAGGCCGCTGATTTCGGCTTCCGGTAAGCGAAGTAAAACCCCAGTCCAAGAAAGAGTAGGGTCAAGCTCAGAAAGATCGGACGCACGGGCGCAAACTTCTGTGCCGCTGCGACCGCGCCCACGCCAAGACCAGCCAATACCACCGGCCCAATGCAGCACACCGATGCAACAACCGCTGCGCTGACTGCGCCAAGGATAGTTGTTTTCTCATTTAGTTGCATCTCAAGACTCTCCCGGGAAATTCATTGTGTTTTCAGAACTTGGGCCAAGGCCCCCTTCAGACGCTCTAGTGCCTTGCCGCCCTTGCCGGAGTGCACTGCATCGGCGACGCAGGTTTCCAAGTGGTTTTCCAGCAGTCGCGCCTGAACCTGGTTGACCGCAGAACGAATGGCAGCGAGTTGCAACAGAAGGTCTTCGCAGGTGCCGTGTGCAGCGAGCATCCGCTTGACTCCGCGCATGTGCCCCTCGATCCGGCTCAGGCGGTCCTGCAGTTCCTTCTCGACCTCGGGATCAAGATAGACATTCGGCAGGCAAACTGTCGGTATGGCTTTTCCCATATCCCCTCCAGGGGGATAGGATGCCTGAAAGGGCACCGCGGTTGCAAGCTTTTTCTTATGAGGGGGCTACATCCGGTCACTTGCCTCACGACTAGGAGCCGCGACGGTCAGAGCAGGCGCGCTTCAGTCGGCGACGGCGTCGGCCTCGATTTCTATCAGCATATCGGGGCTGATGAGGCGCGCCACTTCCACCATGCTGGTGGCGGGACGAATCTCACCGAAAAACTCGCCGTGGGCGCGGCCGTACTCCTGCCAGCGGGAGATATCGGTGACGTACATCCGTGTGCGCACCACGTGGCGTAGGCTCAGGCCGGCTTGTTTCAAGGCAGCCTCGATATTCTTCAGAGCCTGCACGGTCTGCTGGTAGGCGTCGCCCGGGGCGGTTACTTCGCCGCGCTCGTTCGTGCCCGTGGTTCCCGAGACCGCCACCAGGTTGCCGGCGCGCACGGCGCGCGAATAGCCGACAATCGGTTCCCAGGGACGGCCGGAGGAAATCTTCTGGCGCTCGACCATAAGGCCCCCCCGCAAACGGCCCGCGTTACTGCTTACGGGGCCGCGAGGCCGGCGGCACCAGGCCGTTCACCCGGTAGTAGACGACCAGGTTCCCGTAGTGCTCTCCGGAGTGTTCCACCGCGTCCATCCAGAAGTAGTAGCGGCTGACCATGCGGTTGGCGAAGGGAAACTTGATGGGCTTCATGATTCCCTCGTCGCCCGTCTGCTGGATGAGGGCGGCGCCTTCCTCGACCGATTTCTTCAGAGCCGCCACCACCTCCGCCTTGGTGCGGTACTTCGAGCGCGGAAGGTCTTCTTCGGTGGCCGGCTGGCCCTGGGCTGACTTGATGAAAAAGTCGTTGGTGCCGGCGATGTGCAGTATTTGCTCGGCGAAGGTGCGCACTTCCGGCGTGGGGCGATAGTCATACTTGTCTTCGGGAAAGTCCTCCGCCATCTCGACAATCCTGTTGTGGGTTGAATTCCACATACGCAGGACTTCCTTGGCCGGACCCTCGGCGGGAGCCGGCGCAGCCTGCTGGGCCGCGGCGATTAGAGCGCCGGCCAGCAGACAGGCAAGAGACAAGACCAGCCATCGAGTTCTTTTCATAGCGACTCCTTTCCGATGCGGAACTCTGTGCGGAGGTTCGCAGTCTATCACGGAAGCGGCGACACTAGGGCGCGCGGCGGCGCGAGACCGGCGGCACCAGTGCGTTCAGACGGTAATAGACGACCAGATTGCCGTAATGCTCGGCGGCGTTGACCGCGGCGCCGACCCAGAAAGCGTGCTGGCTCATCACCCGGCGGGCAAAGGGGTGGGTGACGGTTTTGGCCATCCCGGCGTCGCCG
>JBOGNW010000127.1:0-4720 GCA_050747425.1 Candidatus Acidiferrales bacterium | reverse complement strand
GGCGAGCCCAAGAAGCTGGGCGAAGGCCACTCGCCGCAAGTGTCGCCTAAAGGCGACCGGGTGGTCTTCGTCAAGAAAGACCAAATCTGGTCGGCGCCCCTCGACGCCAGCGCTAAGGCGGAGCAGTTGATTCACGCCCGCGGCGAGGCCAGCGAGCTTACCTTTTCGCCCGACGGCTCCCGGCTCGCCTTCGTCAGCGACCGCGACGACCACAACTTCATCGGTGTCTACGACGTGGCCGCCAAGACCCTGCGCTACCTCGACCCCTCGACCGACCGCGACAACTGGCCGGCCTGGTCGCCCGACGGCCAGCAGATTGCCTTCGTGCGCCTCCCGGCCTCGCGGGTGCTCTTTACTTTTGGGCCCAAGCGCGAAGCCGAGCCGTGGTCCATTCGCGTCGTGGAGGTCTCGACGGGCAAGGGCCGCCAAGTCTGGCGCGCTGAGAAGGGCAAGGGCAGCGTGTTTCGCGGCGTCGTCGCCGAGAACGAAATCTTCTGGGCCGGGGAGCGCATCGTTTTTCCCTGGGAGCGCGACGGCTGGACACACCTCTACTCGGTGGCCGTAAGCGGCGGCCCGGCCACTTTGCTGACGCCGGGCAACTTCGAGGTCGAGCACGTCAGCCTAAGCCCCGACCGCAAGGAGATGATTTTTTCCTCCAATCAGGACGACATTGACCACCGGCACCTCTGGCGCGTAGCCGTCGCGGGCGGCAAGCCCGCGGCTGTTACTACCGGCCAGGGCTTGGAGTGGTCGCCGGTGATGACCAGCCCCGCCGCCGGCGGGGCCAGTGACTCGAAGGCCATCGCCTTTCTCGCCTCCGACGCCCGCAAACCGGCGCACGTTGAAATTCTCGTCGGCGGAGCGCGACGCGACCTGGCTCCGGGGACGATTCCCGCCGACTTCCCGGAGAGCGCACTGGTCGTCCCCCAGCAGGTCATCTACGCGGCCTCGGACGGCCTCGAAAACCACGGGCAACTGTTTCTCCCGCCCGACCTCAAGCCCGGCGAGCGCCGCCCGGCGGTGATTTTCTTCCACGGCGGCTCGCGGCGGCAGATGCTGCTGGGCTGGCACTACATGTACTACTACCACAACGCCTACGCGCTCAATCAGTACCTGGCCAGCCGCGGCTACATCGTGCTTTCCGGGAACTACCGCAGCGGCATCGGCTATGGGATGGAGTTTCGCGAAGCGCTCAACTACGGCGCCCACGGGGCCAGCGAGTTCAACGACGTGATGGGTGCCGGGCTTTACCTGCGCAGCCGGCCCGACGTTGACCCCAAGCGCATCGGATTGTGGGGCGGCTCCTACGGCGGCTATCTGACCGCGCTCGGCTTGGCGCGCGCCTCCGATTTGTTCGCCGCCGGGGTGGACCTGCACGGAGTCCACGATTGGAACCAGGTGATTCGCAACTTCGAGCCTAGCTACGACCCCAGGAAGGCAGAGGAGCTGGCGCGGCGCGCCTTCGAGTCTTCGCCCCTGGCCTCGGTGAAGGACTGGCGCTCGCCGGTGCTGCTCATCCACGGCGACGACGACCGCAACGTGCCCTTCAGCGAAACCGTGGACCTGGTCGAGCAGTTGCGCGCGCACGGAGTGGAGTTCGACGAGCTGATCTTTCCCGATGACGTGCATGACTTTCTGCTGCACGCCCACTGGCTGGCGGCCTATCAGGCCGCCGCCGACTTCTTCGACCGCCATCTGAAAGAGGCGCGGTAGCGGCGGGGAAGGGGCAATTTGTCGGTGTAAGTAGAGAGTCTTGCCGAACGGTCAGCCCAGCAGGTGCAGAGGCACCTCACAGTCTGCGCAGGTATTGAAGCCCCTGCGGTAGGTCGCCCCACAACTCGGGCAAATGGCTGTGGCGGACGGGTCAAAGGCAGGAGCGATGATCTTGCCTGCCGGAGAAACATAGAGGGTTCCAAACTCAGCCTTCGCCGCGCGCATAATTCCTACCACGCCGACCTCGTCCCCTTCTCGATTCAAGATTCGCAGCTTGACTTCTGGTTTCCCTTCAATAGTGAGCTGGCCTGTGGGTTTGAAGGCACTTTCGTCAAACCCAATCTCAAAACTCCCCTCCGCGTCAGCGTAGCCCCAGCCGAGGAAATCGTCCGCAAGGATGTCTTGGTCGTAGGCTTCGACCTTGTAACCGCTGAGCGGGGATTGACTGGCCAAGTCGAGGAGGCGACCCCGCACCCGCCCTTGCCGGGTGGCGTGAGTCGGCACATAGCCAATTTCCAACTTCTCAGCGCCGCCGAGGGCGGTTGCCAGCAGGTCGGCCACTTCGCCCGCTCCTTGCTCCCGCAAGATTTCGAGGGCCTCCGGGTTCACAAAGAAGTTGGTGTCGTAGGGAGATTTCTGTACAAGAGACTTTTTCAGTAATTCAAACTGCGCCTGATTCAGCGAGCCGATAACCTGGCCCGTAGACAGATTCAAGAGTTGGATTTCTTCTTCGTAGGCCATGGGAACCGACCCCCTCTCTAGTAGTCAGTGCCGAAAAAGCAATGGCTGAAGTACTCCCCTAGCGTCAATTCGTTCGTCGTTGCCGAGTGGCCCAATAGTACTACTGCAGCGAACCAAATGGACAAGAAACTGCCCCACCGAACACGTGCTCACCTGCTTGGACTCCCGCGCCCGCAGCCCTAGCAGCAGGAAGCGGTTTGAGCTAGACTCTGCGGCTCCTGAACTCTAAGGCTCGGGGACTGTCTGACTCTGGAGGCTTCATGAAAATTCGTTTTCGGCTGTTGCTGTCTGCTGCGTTTCTGCTGGTGGTTGTCGCTTTCTCCATGACACAAGCGGAGGAGCCGGGGATACGCGGGTTTACCCCGGAGCGGAGTGCGGCCCAGCGGCAGCTCGAACAGAAATTCATGGGGCTGTCTGATAACAAGCGCGCCGAAGCCACTCACGAGAAGCTCACCCTCGAGCCGCACGTAGCCGGGAGCGAAGCCGACCGGCGCGTGGCCCACTACATCCTCGGCGAGCTGCGGGCCGCCGGCCTCCAAGCCGAAATCGAGGAGTTTCAGGTGCTGCTGCCCGAGCCGCGTTCCATTAAGTTCGACCTGCTGGCGCCGGTCAAATTCTCCGGGCCGCGCCCCGAGCGGGTGCCGGAAGACCCGGCCTCCAATGACCCGCGCACGCTGCCCGGCTTCAACGGCTACTCCGCTTCGGGCGAGGTCACCGCCGAAGTCGTCTACGCTAACTACGGCCTGCCTCCCGATTATGCGCGCTTGAAAGCCGAAGGCATTTCCGCGGAAGGCAAGATCGTCATCGCTCGTTATGGCGCGAGCTTTCGCGGGGTCAAAGCCAAGGTGGCCGAGGAGAACAAGGCTGCCGCGCTCATCATCTTCTCCGACCCCTCCGACGACGGCTACCACGCCGGCGACGCCTACCCCAAAGGCCCCTGGCGGCCCGCCTCTGGCGTGCAGCGCGGTTCCATCCTCTACTGGTTCGCTTACGCTGGCGACCCGACCACGCCTGACACCGGCGCGGTGGCGGGCGCCAAGCGGCTCGATGCCGCCAGCCGCATCAGCTTGCCGAAAATCCCCGTGATTCCCATCTCCTACGACGACGCCCGGCCCATCCTCGAAAACCTGGGCGGCAAGGCGGCGCCGGGCAAGTGGCAGGGCGGTTTGCCCTTCACCTACCACTTCGGCCCCGGCCCGGCGAAGCTCCACCTGCGCGTGGAGATGAATAACGAGGTCAAGCCCATCTGGAACGTGGTGGCGAAGATTCCCGGCGCCGAGCGGCCGGACGAAATCATCGTCATCGGCAACCACCACGACGCCTGGACCTTCGGCGGCGTCGACCCCAATAGCGGCACCACCTCGGTGCTCGAGCTAGCACGCGGCCTCGGCGCTCTGCTCAAAGATGGCTGGCGGCCGCGCCGCTCCCTCTGGCTCTGCTTCTGGGACGCCGAGGAACAAGGCTTGCTGGGCTCCACCGAGTGGGCCGAGCAACACGGCGCCCTGCTGAAAGAAAAAGCGGTGGCCTACTTGAACCTCGACTCTTCGGTGGCCGGCGACCGCTTCGGCGCCGCCGCCGTACCTTCGCTCAAACAGTTCCTGCGCGAAGTGGCCGCCGCCACGCCCGACCCCAAGGGCGGCACCGTGCTCGAGCGCGCCAACCAGCGCTTGCGCGAAGACTTGATGGGCGACATCGTCCCCGGGCGCGTGCCGACGGGGAGCCCTGACTCCAAGCCCATTGCCGAACGCGAAATCGAGCTGGGCAATCTCGGCAGCGGCTCCGACTACACTGCCTTTCTCGACCACCTGGGCATTCCCTCCACCGACTTCGGGTTCGGCGGCGACTACGGTGTCTACCACTCCATCTTCGACAACCATCGCTGGATGAAAAATTTCGGCGACCCCGAGTTCCGCTACCACGTTGCCGCCACCCACTATTACGGCCTGGCGGCGCTACGGCTGGCGGAGGCCGACCTGCTGCCCTTTGACTACCAGACCTACGGCCGCGAGGTGCAGAACCATCTGAAGGACATTCGCACCAAGCTGGCCGTGCTCGGCAAAGGCCAGGACCTCGACTTCACCCGCGCCCAGAAAGCCGCCGAACGCCTGGCCGAGGCCGGGAAAAATGTCCGCGAGAAGTATCAGTGGGCCGTCGCGCAGGGCTTGCGGCCCGCGAACCTGAACGACGTCAACCGCACCCTGGTGGCCGCCGAGCAGGCTCTGTTGCTACCCGAAGGGCTGCCGGGGCGGCCGTGGTTCAAGCACTC
>JBOGNW010000126.1:0-3096 GCA_050747425.1 Candidatus Acidiferrales bacterium | reverse complement strand
CCCCCCCCCCCCGCCGCCACCCTCTTTTTGCCTTCCTCGGCCTGTCATCTTTTTTTCGCTTGCTCCCGCGCGGTTTGCTATGCTTCCGATTGCGCGCCCCGCAAGCTCTCTCGCACAAGGAGGCGGCCATGATCTCCACCCGCCTGAAGAAGTTCCTCGACGACAACGGCGTGGGCTACGACGTCATGCACCACGACCCGGCCTTCACCGCCCAGGAATTGGCGGCGCGCATGCACATTTCCGGCTACGAGTTCATAAAAGTTGTGGTCATCAAGCTCGACGGCCAGTTTGCCCTGGCAGCCTTGCCGGCGCCGCTGCGGGTGAATTTCAAGATGCTGGCCGAGAATGCCGGGGCCCGGAAGTGCAAACTGGCCAGCGAGCAGGAGTTCCAGCAGCTTTTCTCTGACTGCGAGCTAGGCGCCATGCCGCCCTTTGGCCACCTCTACAACCTGCCCACCTACGCAGAGCAGGACGTCACCCACAACGAAAACATCGTCATCAATGCCGGCACCCATGCCGAAGCCATCCGCCTGCGCTATGCCGATTTCGCGCGCCTCGCCCGCCCGCGCGTGGTGCGTTTTGGCGAGCCGCCCCCGGCGGAAGTCGCCGCCAGGAAGAAAGCCGCCAAGGCTCGC
Source organism: Candidatus Acidiferrales bacterium (assembly GCA_050747425.1). GTDB lineage: Bacteria > Acidobacteriota > Terriglobia > Acidiferrales > 2-02-FULL-67-57 > CAYTXK01. The sequence goes on along the minus strand of JBOGNW010000126.1, from coordinate 2,461 downwards.
GCCGCCGCCAAAGCCCGCGCCAAACGCAAAGCCAAGTCCCGGCCCACTCGTCCCGAGCGAAGCCGAGGGAAGAAAAAGCCCGCAGGCAAGAAAAAGCCCGCCCGCCAGAAAGCCCGCAAGGCGAAGAAGCGCCGCCGCTAGGCGTGCGCTGTCATTCCGAGCCCTCGCGCGCCGTGGGGGCGAGGAATCTGCTTTTCTTCACACCGCAAGGAAACAATGAGGTAAGAAGAGGGCTTTAGCCCCTGAGGTTTTGTTCTTAGCCGACCACGCGAATCGCGTCGCCCACATGAATTGTCCCGCCCGCGAGTACCCGCGCCAGCGTCCCGCGCCGCCCCTGAAGTTTTTCCAGCAAGCCGGGCTGCACGGTGTTGACCATCTCGCAGGGCGCGCAGTCTTTGGTGATTTCCAGGCGCGCCGCCCCCACTTCCAGTTGAGTGCCGGCCGGCAGCCCCGGCAGCTCGAGTCCGATGGTGGTGATGTTTTCCTTGAGCGCCCCCGGGACGATGCCGAACTCGGCCAGTGTCTCCGCCTCGAGCAGCAGCACCTGCCGGGGCCGGCCCGGCCGCGCGTGGGCGTCGCCGTCGAGGCCGTGGTCCTGACGCGCTTCGACTTCCGTTCGGGCCGTCATCGGCTCGCCTTGGGCGGGCGAGACGAATATCGCCACCACCCGTCCGCTTCCGTCTTGCTTCGCCATCACGTTGTCATCCCGCCTGCCCTGAGCGGAGTCGAAGGGAACCCTAGCTTGCCGTGGCGGTGAGGGATCTGCTTTTACCCGCCTTCCAGGCGCTTCAAGAATACCGCAATTTCGCGCACCGTTTGCAGATCGCCTTTCTTCTCCGCTACCTCGAGGCCCCGGCGGTAGGCCTCCAGAGCCGCCTCGCGTCGCTCGAGTTTTTCCAACGCCTTGCCCAGCTCACGCCAGGCAGCGGAGTAATCCGCTTGCAGTTGGAGCGTGCGCCGCAAAGCCTCGGCGGCCTCCCCGTACTCGCCCCGGCGCAGGTGTTCGCACCCCAGGCCATAATGAACCACCGCATCGTCCGGGTCGAGCTCGGCGAGCTGCTTCAGTTGTTCCAGCTTGTCGTCGCTCATCCTTTTTCTCTGTCACCCTGAGCGAAGCGAAGGGTCTCAGCGCGGGAGGTGAGATTCTTCGCCCCGAAAGGTCGGGGCTCAGAATGACAAGAAGAGACTTTAACAGTCTATTCATATTTCTACCTCTGTCATCCTGCTTGCCCTGTTTTGTCGGGGCCGGGCTTCCTGTCCCGGGCGAGGCCGCAGGATTTGGGACAAGTAGGGCAGGCATTCTTGTCTGCCAGACACCGAAGGTGCCTTCGGGCCTTCAGCCCCTGAGGCTCTTTGCCGAAGGGAGCGCAGCGGGATGACAAGCGCGCTACAGGCCGGGCCTGGAGGGCGGGACGTAATGGATATAGTCCTGCATCAGCTTGAGCTCTTCATCTTTTTCGTCGATGTCAACCTGGAGCAGGTCGCGCAGCGAAAGCAGGCCCAGCAAGTGGTCGCCTTCCACCACCGGCAGGTGCCGCACCCCCGCCTGCTGCATAACCTTGAGGCAGTTTTCGTACGATTCGTGGACGTCCACCATCACCGGCTTCGGGGTCATGACGTCGGCCACCAGCGTGGCTCGCGGGTCGCGGTTGGCGGCGATGACCCGCTTCATCATGTCGCGCTCCGAGACAATCCCCACCAGCCGGTCTTTCTCCAGCACGCACACCGCGCCCACGTTGCGCTCGCTCATGTAGCGCGCCGCCTCGGAGATAGACAACTGGGGGGTGACGAAATAGAGTTCGCGGCCTTTGAAGAAGTCCCGCAGGCTGGGCACCGAGCCACTCCAGGCTGGTTTTCGACCGCTGACCGCCGCTAGTCGCCCTTCGACGGTCTTATAACGTCAGAACACACGAAGAATGCAGGGAGGGGAGGCGTGGGGCAAATCTTCTAGGGAGGTGGGGGTTGTGATTGCCCCGTGGACGCATTCGCCTCCCGCACCCTGCCCAACTCGCCCTTGCGGACGAGGCCTATTATCTAGGCAAGCCCAGTCTAGCACGAACTCAAGGGGCGAACACAAGCAAAAAATTTAGGCGCGCCCGGGCTCCCTTCTGGCCTCTGCTATACTCCCCGCGCCTTACTGTGGAGGGCAAATGGCTCTGGCGGGCCATGCCAGTTCTGAAGGAACCCGTCGCTACGCCGCCCGCTTTGCCGGCCGTGCCGCCGCCGGGCATTTTCGGGAGAGTGGCTCTATCTTATTGTCTTCATTAGGGATAGGGACCTACCTCGGAGAGCCGGACGTGACCACCGACGAGCTTTATTCCCGCGCCATCTCGAGCGCCCTCACCCTGGGAGCCAATGTCATTGACGCGGCCATCAACTACCGCTATCAACGCAGCGAGCGGGTGATTGCGGCGGCCGTGGGTTCCCTTGTCGGCCAGGGGCTGCTTGATCGGACCGAAAT
>JBOGNW010000125.1:0-14710 GCA_050747425.1 Candidatus Acidiferrales bacterium | reverse complement strand
AGACGGGATGCTGGCGGGCGTAGAGGCCGATGGCATCCGTGAGCTGGATTTCGCCGCCGCGTCCCGGCGGGGTCGAATCAATGAAGTCAAAAATCTCCGGCTCGAGAACGTAGCGGCCGATGATGGCGTACGAGGAGGGGGCTTCCGCCGCCGACGGCTTCTCGACAAGGTCGGAGACTCGGAAGAGCCGTTCGCCCCAGCGCGTGCCGGAAATCGTCGCACCGATCATGGCCGCGTAGCGCTCGATGTCCGCCCCGCGCACTTCCAGGGTGGCCAGCACACAGCCGCCCTGCTGGGCATGAACCTCGAGCAGTTGGCGGATGCAGGGCGTCTTGGCCTCAATGATGTCATCCGGCAGCAACACCGCGAAGGGTTCGCGGCCCACCAGCGCGCGGGCGCAGCCGACGGCATGGCCCAGCCCGCGCGGCTCTTTTTGCTCGACGCTAATGACCTCCGCCAGACGGCCCAGGCGGCGCACCTGCTCGGCGGCCTCGGGGTCGCCGCGGCCTTCGAGCCGCCGGGCAAGCTCGCCGTCGGCGAGGAAGTGCTGTTCGATGGTGTTCTTGCCAGAGCTGGTGACCAGAATGATGTCTTCTAGGCCGCTGGCCACCGCTTCTTCCACCGCGTACTGGATGAGCGGCTTATCGGCCACCGGCAGCATTTCTTTGGGTTGGGCTTTGGTGGCGGGCAGGAAGCGCGTGCCCAGCCCGGCCACCGGCAGCACGGCTTTGCGCACCGCGCGGGCCGGATTTATCCCGAGCGAAGTCGAGGGAGTCACGGCGAGGCTCCCGGGACGGCTTCCTTCCAGCGGCGAGCCACCGGCAGGCGCTTCAGCGAGCCCGCCAGGCGCGCGGGGGCGACGAGACCCCGCTCGGTGAGCAACTTGACGTGGGGCTCAAACGGGACACGCTCGAAGTAACGGTTCAGCACGCTAACGCGCGGCGGCGCCTCGCGCCAGACTTCATACGCCGGTTTTTCTTCAATCTGATGGAAGCGCGCCAGCGCCGGGGCCAGAAACTTGGCCGAGTCAGCCAGCAGAAAAAACGGCTTGCCGGAGCGACGAGCTTCCTCTTGCAGCAGGCGCGTGCCTACTTTGTTGACGTAGGTGTCCTCCAGCACGGCATCGGCGCCAACCACGACGGCGTCGGCCGCGGCCACCTGCTCGGCTAGGGCGGCGTCAATGGCGAGAGTGACGGCGAGGTCAGCCGCCGCCAGGCGCTCGGCCAGCAGGCGGCCCTCGTAGAGGGGGCGGCTTTCGAGCACAATGACGCGCTCGAGCCGGCTCGACTTGCTGCGCGCGGCGAGCGCGGCGAGCACGGTCGAGCTGTAAGAATAGGTCAAAACAGTTTGACAGCGCTGGCTGCGGGCGGCAAACAGAGCGGCGATGCGGGCTCGGGCCAGCCGGCGCTGGCGGCGGAGTCGTTCTAGGGCGACACGCAGGCTGGCGAGCGGACGGGTGTTGCGCTCGGCGGCCAGTTGAATCAGGTTGGCCAGATTGAGCAGGGGAGCCATGGAGGGCTGAGTGTTAAGTGTGGTTTCGGCCAATTCCGCCAGCGCGTAGGGCAGCCTGGGATCATCCGGGCGCTCCTGCCGGCAAAATTCTTCCAGCAAGGCGTAGGCGCGGTCGGCGATTTCGGCGGCGCCCGAGCGGTGGTCGCCCGCCAGGGCCCGCAACCCCCCCAGCGCCTTTTTCAGCTCATCGGCCATCTGGTCATTCTAACAGAGGCTCAGCCGGTACAACCGACGGAGCCCAGATTTGGCTACCCCCTAGGGGGTTTGGCGGAGGTTTCAGGGGTAAAATTCTTACTCCTTTGTTTTCAGCAGCTTCCAGAGCTTCTATGGTGGATTGTGCTAGGATGTCGGAGAGGTGCTAAGTGGTTCGCATCCTGGGGATTGAATCGAGCTGCGACGAGACAGCAGCGGCGGTAGTGGCCGACGGCAGTCGTATCCTGTCCAACATTGTCAGCTCGCAGGTGGCCCTGCACGCCAAGTATGGCGGAGTGGTGCCGGAGCTGGCCTCGCGGGCGCATTTGGAAAAAATTGTCCCGGTGGTGCGGGAGGCCTGTGAAGCGGCCGGCGTGAGTTACCGGGACCTCGACGCTATCGCCGTCACGCAAGGCCCGGGGCTGATCGGCTCACTACTGGTGGGGTTGAGTTACGCCAAAGCGATGGCTTGGTCGCTGGGCAAGCCGCTCATCGGGGTCAACCACCTCGAAGGCCACATCCACGCCGTTCTGCTTGAGGCCAGCCAGAAAGGCCAGGCCGCCGCCATCGAGTTTCCCGTCGTTACTCTGGTGGTTTCCGGCGGCCACACGGCTCTTTACGTTGTCACGCGCGAGAAGCTCGCCACGGCCCCCGAGGGCTTCCGCTACCACTACCGGCTGGTGGGGCACACGCTCGACGATGCCGCCGGCGAGGCCTACGACAAAGTGGCAAGATTCCTCGGCCTGGGGTATCCGGGCGGGCCGGTGATTGACCGGCTGGCACGCCGCGGCAACCCGGAAGCTGTCGTTTTCACCAAACCGGTGTTGCGCCGCGCCCGTCCCTACGATTTCAGCTTCAGCGGCATCAAGACGGCCGTGGTGCGGCTGGTGGAGAAAAACAGGCTGCGGGAAGAGATCGAGGCGCGGGCCGAGCGCCGCCGCACTGAAACCGGCGCGCCGCTGGAGGACCTGGTCAGCCCGGCGACGCTTGATTTGCTGGCCAGCTTCCAGCGGGCGGTGGTGGAAGACCTGGTGGAGCGGACCCTCGCAGCCGCCGATGACTTTCGAGCGCGCACCGTTTTTGTTTCCGGCGGCGTGGCGGCGAACTCGCGGCTGCGAGAACTTTTTGCCGAGGAGTGCGCCATTCGCGGCGTGCCGGTGTTCTTTCCTTCGGTGGCGCTCTCGACCGACAACGCCGCCATGATTGCCGCCGCCGCCTATCCCCGGTTCTTGGCCGGTGAGTTCGCCGACCTGACGCTCAACGCCGATCCCTCGCTCGCGCTGGGTGTCTAGACGTAGCGCTATTCGTAGCGCAGCGCCACCAGAGGATGCACCTGCGTGGCCCGTCGCGCCGGGACGAAACAGGCCAGCAGGGCCACCGCGGCCAGCAGCACGGCCACCCCCAAGAAAGTCACCGGGTCGCTGGCGCTCACACCAAAGAGCAGGCTCGACATCAAGCGCGTCACCGCCAGGGCGCCCGCCAGACCCAGCCCGACACCAATCAAGGTGAGCGTCATTCCCTGCCCGACGACCATTTTTAAAATGTCGGCCTCTTGGGCGCCCAGCGCCATACGCAAGCCGATTTCGTGGGTGCGCTGGCTCACCGAGTAGGCCATAACGCCGTAGAGTCCCACGGCCGCCAGCACCAGGGCCGCCGCCGCGAACAGTCCCAGCAGCAAGAGATTGAAGCGCGGCTGCGCCACCGAGGCGGCCAGCCGCTCGTCCATGGTGCGCAGGTCGTAGAGAGGCTGCTCGGGGTCGAGCGCGCTCACCTCGCGGCGCGCCGCCGCGGCCACGCTGGTGGGATTGCCCCCGGTGCGCAGGGTTACGTACATGTTCCGCGGCGTCATCTGCGCGTGCGGGAAATAGATTTGTTCCCGGCCTTCGGTGTCCAGCCCGTAGTGCTTCACGTGCCGCACCACACCTACCACCGTGCGCCATTTCATCTGATCGAAGTTAATGGAGACATGCTGGCCGAGGGGATCTTCCCCCTTGGGCCAGGCGTGGCGGACAAAACTCTCGTCCACCACAGCGACCAGTGGCGCCGCGGCGGTATCCGAGTCCTCGAGCCAGCGGCCCCTCACCAGCGTCAGGCCCAGGGTTTTGAAATAGCCCGGCGTCGCCGCGCGGCGGTCGGTTTCAAAGCCGCCATAGGGAAAATCGGGAAACGTGGGTGGCAAAGTCTCTACCGCCACTGTTCCTGACGAATAGGCGCCGCTCAGGGGAAGTTGCGATACCACACCGACGGCGCTCACTTCCGGCAAGCTGTGAAGTTTTTCTTCCAGCTGCTGGAAGAAACCCACCACCTGAGGGTTTTCCGGATATTTTATTTGTGGAAGCGCCAGCCGGAAGCTTAAGACGCGCTCGGTGCGGAAGCCGGGGTCCACCCGAAGCAGGCGATAGAAACTCTTCATCATCAGCCCCGCCCCCACTAACAGCACCAGCGAGATGGCTACTTCGGCTACCACCAGTAGGCTGCGCAGGCGTTGCCGGCCGGCGTGCCCCGAGCTGCGCCCGCCTTCTTTGAGCGGCTCTTGCAGGTTGAGCCGCGAGGCGCCCACGGCAGGTGCCAGCCCGAAGAGCACTCCGGTGAGCACCGCCAGCCCCAGCGTGAAGCCGAGCACGCGCAGGTCAATCGTCACTTCCGCCAGCCGGGGAAGATTCTCCGGCCCGAGCGCCACTAGCATCCGCAGGCCGCCATAGGCGAGGAACAATCCTATCGCCCCGCCCAGCACAGCCAGCAGCACGCTTTCCGTGAGTAATTGCCGCGCCAGCCGCAGACGGCCCGCGCCCAGCGCGGAGCGGATGGCGATTTCTTTCTCGCGTGTGGCCGCGCGCGCCAGTAAGAGGTTGGCGACATTGGCGCAGGCAATCAGCAAGACAAACCCGACCGCGGCCAGCAGCACCAGTAGCGCCGGCCGAACGTCCCCAACCAGCGAGTCATGCAGTGGAACCAGGTAGGCGTCCCAACCACGCCCCTCGCGGTAGTAATCCGGGTTGTCGCGCGCCACCTGCTGCGCCACGCGGTGCATCTCCGCCGCGGCTTGCTGGAAAGTGAGGCCGGACTTGATGCGCGCCACCGCGCTCAGATAGTGCGAGCCGCGGTCCTCGGGCTTGGCGGTGTCAATGGCAATAGGCGTCCACAAGTCCACATCGTCGGGCGGGTAGTTGAAGCCGGGCGGCATCACCCCGATGACGGTGTAGCTTTCCCCGTTCAAGCTGATGCTTTGTCCCACGAGAGTCGGGTCGCCGCCGAACTGCCGCTGCCAGAAGCCGTGGTCGAGCACCGCCACGCGGTTTTTGCCCGGCTGGTCTTCCTCGCGGGCGAAGATGCGGCCCAGCGTGGCGTCGATGCCCAGCACGGGAAAGAAACCCGCCGAGACGTTCGACACCGTGACGCGCAACGCCTGGCCGCGGCCGGTGAGGTTCGAGCCGCCGGTGGAGAACACGGCGATGTCGTCAAACCCCTGCTGCAGCCGCCAGTAATCAATCAACTCCGGCTCCGAGAGCCAGAGTTGCGGCAGGCCGTCATTCGGCAATTGGTTCCAGACCCGCACCAGGCGCTCGGGCTGCGGGTAGGGCAGCGGCCGCAAGAGCACCGCGTTGACCACGCTGAAGATGGCCGTGTTGGCGCCGATGCCCAGCGCCAGCGCCATCACCGCCACCAGCGTGAAGCCGGGATTCTTGCGCAGCATGCGCGTCCCGTAGCGCATGTCCTGCCAAAGCGTCTCCATCGTCCCTCCTTACCTCACGCTGGCAACCTTATTCATACCGCAGCGCCACTAGAGGATGCACCCGTGTCGCTCGCCGCGCTGGCACCGCGCAGGCCGCAAACGCAACCACAACTAGCAATCCCGAAACGCTCGCCAACGTTAGCGGGTCGGTGGGCGCTAGGTTGAAAAGCAGGCTCGAGAGCGTGCGGCCCGCGGCGAAAGCCGCTGCCAATCCCGCCGCGACTCCCACCAGTGTCAGCGTCATCCCGTGGCCCACCACCAGCCAGAAAATGTCCCCCGGCTGCGCTCCCAGCGCCAGGCGGATACCGATTTCATGCGTGCGCTGGGTGATGGAATAAGAAATAAGACTGTAGAGTCCGACCGCGGCCAGCAGCAGCCCCAGCCCGGCAAAGAGCAAGAACAACGCCATCGAGTTGCGCCGCTGCGCCAGCGACCCCGTCACCCGCTGCTCCAAAGTGCGGACGTCATAAATCGCCAGGTCGCGGTCGAGCCCCAGCACCTCGCGCCGAATAGCCGGGGTTAGGTCGAGCGGAGGACCCTGGGCATGGACCACCAGCGAGAAGCTCCGCGGCGTGCTCTGCGTATAAGGCATATACACCTGCGGCCGCCCTTCCGCCTCAAGGCCCGAGCTTTTGACCGCGCCCACCACGCCCACCACCATCCGCCAGCGGTTTTGCGAAAAGCTCAGGCGTCTCCCGGCGGGATCCTGCTCCGGCCAGTACCGCCGCGCCGCGGTCTCGTCAATCAACACCACCCGCTCGCTTTCGGCCGTGTCCGTGTCGTCGAAGGTTCGCCCCTTCAGCAGCGGGATGCCCATGGCGCGCAGGAATCCCGGACTGATGATCTTGTATTCCCCTCCCGGCGAGCCTTCCCCCGGTGCAGGCTCATAGCCTTCCACGGTGAAGGACGCGGTGTCGGTGTGGTCGGCGAAGGGAAGCAGGTGCGAAGCCCCCACGGCCCGTACCCCCGGCAAGGACTGCACGCGCTCGACGACAGCTTGCCAGAACGCCCGGCGCTGGTAGTCCTCCGGGTAACCCGAAGAGGACAGCGTCAGGCTTACGGTCAGGCGATTCGCCGACTCAAAGCCCGGGCTGACCTTAGTAGATTCCGAAAGCTTTTGAGCAGCAGTCCCGCCCCTACCAGAAGTAGCAAAACCAGCGCCACCTCGCCGACCACCAGCCCGTCGAGCAGCCGCCGTCGGCCACGCCCCGGCGTTCCGCGCTCCGCTTCTTTGAGCGCCGAGTGAAAGTCGGCCTTGAAGGTCTCCCGCCCCGGCGCCAGGCCCAGCACGATTCCGGTCAGCACAGAAAGTCCCAGCGTAAAGAAGAGGACGCCGCGGTCAATCCCGATGTCTTCCTGCCGCGGCAGGCTTTCCAACCCCAGCGCCCGGAACGCATCCAGCCCCCAGTAGGCCAGCGCCAATCCCAGCCCGCCGCCCAGCAACGACAGCAGCAGGCTTTCCGTCGTCAGTTGCCGCAGAATGCGGCTCCGGGGCGCTCCCAGAGCCATGCGCAGCGAAATCTCTTTCTGCCGCGCCGCGGCGCGCATCAGCAACAAGTTGGCCACGTTGGCGCAGGCAATCAACAAAATCAATCCCACCGCGCCCGACAGCACCAGCAGCGCTGGCCGGACGTTCCCGACCAGCTCCTCCTGCAACTGCGACACCGAGGCGCCCCACTGACTGTTGATCAGGTAATCGCGGCGGCTGGGGAAAAGCTCGGGAACGCGCGCGGCGATGGTGTCCATCTCCGCTCTGACCTGCGCCAGTGAAGTGCCCGCGCGGAGGCGCCCCATCACGTTCAGGTATTCATTCCCGCGGTTACTGTCGTCCATTTGCTCGGGCGTAAAGGCGCTGGGCTTCCACAGATCAACCTCGGACAGCGGATTCCGGAAGCTCTTCGGCATCACACCGACGACCGTGTGCGGCAGGCCGTTCAACGTAAGCGTTTGCCCGATGATGTTCGCGTCGCCTCCGAAGTGCCTCTGCCAGCTGCCGTAGCTCAGCACCACCACCTGACTTCGTCCCGGCTCGTCTTCCTCCGGCAGGAAAACCCGGCCCAGGGCGGGCTGAACCCCCAGCAGGGGAAAGTAGCTGGCGGTCACCGTGCTGGCGGCCACCTGCACTGGTTCGCCTCGGCCCGAAAGGTTCAAGTCGGTTAGATTGAAGGCGGCGATTTCTTCCAGCGTCTTGCTCTGCTGTCGGCGGTCGAGATAGTCCGGCACGGAATTGACGGCGCGGAAGTTCTTGTACTTGTTCCACACCAACACCAGCCGCTCCGGGTCTTTGTAGGGTAGGGGTCGAAGGAGGACCGCGCGCACGATGGAAAAAATGCCGCTGTTGGCCCCGATGCCCAGCGCCAGCGTCAGCACCACTACGGCCGAGAAGCCCGGGCTTTTGGCCAGCAACCGCAGCGCGTAGCGCAGGTCCTGCCGCAGCGTGTCCATCTTTGTCTCCTCTTTCTTTTCTCGGCGTCCTCTGAGCCTCTGCGGCCTCTGCGTTAAGGTCTTTTCTTTTCTCTTCCGTCCAGCCTCCAGCCTCTAGCCTCCAGCTTCTAGTTCGTCCACCACGCGGCCGTCGAAGAGCTCAACCGTGCGGCGCGCCTGGCGTGCGTAGCGCGGGTCGTGGGTCACGAGACAAACGGTGGCCCCGTCGCGGTGCAACTCCCCCAGCAGCGTCATCACCGCTTCGCCATTGGTCGAATCCAGGTTGCCCGTCGGTTCGTCGGCCAGCAGGATGGAGGGGCGCCCGGCCAGCGCCCGCGCCACGGCCACCCGCTGCTGCTGGCCGCCCGAAAGTTGCGCCGGGTAGTGCTTGCCGCGGTGCGACATCCCCACCCGCTCCAGCGACTCCTGCACCCGCCGCTTGCGCTCCGCCCCGACCAGGGCGCGATAGGTGAGCGGCAGCTCCACGTTTTCGTAGACCGTCAGGTCGCCGATGAGGTTGAAGCTTTGGAAGATGAATCCGATTTCCTGGTTGCGCAGCCGGGTGCGCGCCGCCAGCGAGAGTGTTTCCACCCGCGTGCCTTTGAGCCAGTAGTTGCCGCTGGTGGGAGTGTCGAGCAGCCCCAGGATGGCCAGCAAGGTCGACTTGCCGCAGCCCGAAGGCCCCGACACGGCCACGAAGTCGCCCGGATGAATTTCGAGATGAACCTCGGCCAGCGCGTGCGTCTCCACCTCATCGGTATAGAACACCTTGCCCAGGCCTTCGAGTCGCATCAAGGGCGCAGAAGCATTCATCGGATTCCTCCCCGGCTCGGCTTCAGGAACAAGCACACCGTGCTCTCTTGTTCACCATTGGACGTGGGGATCGCCGATTGGTGAGCAGCGCCACCCCTCACAGGGGCTACGGCTTTCCTTTCCTCTCTGTTCCGCTACCAGGGCGCCTCTCTGTCGGGACCGGGCTTTAGCCCGGCTGGGACCTTGCAGTCCTCACCGGGCTTTAGCCCCTGAGGCCGCTCCTCTTAGTGTCATTCCGCCTGCCCTGTCGGAGCAAAGCGGAGACCCTGAGCGAAGTCGAAGGGAGCGCAGTCGAGGGGAGCGGAGTCGAAGGGAGCCCTGGCATGCTTGGCGGCGAGGAATCCGCTTTTCTCCTTGATAGGGCAGTCATCCCTGTTTCTCCTGAGGCGCAGCCGAACGGCCGGCCTTTCCTTCTCTGTCATTCTGAGCGCAGCGAAGAATCTCATCCACGAGCACAGGCCCGCTCTGTCGGGGCCACTGAGGTTTATGTACCATGCCTTTCCTTTCCCCTCGGTTCCGCTACAATGACGCCTCCCGAACCTTCGCGGCGGCCCAGGGGCCTACGTGCGCCTTGCCATCGATACCGGGGGGACGTTTACCGACTGCGTGTATCTGCGCGGGGCGCGCCTGGAAATCCTGAAAATTTTCTCTACGCCCGCCAATCCCGCCCGCGCCATCGCGGCCGCGGTTCGCTCGGTGCGCGCGCGCCTGCCTGCCCCGCCGGAACCCGCAGGGTGGAGGCGTGGGCGCGTGCCGGCCGCGCCCGTCGAGCTCCTCCACGGCACCACCGTGGGCACCAACGCCTTGCTCGAGCGCCGCGGCGGACGCATCGCCCTGGTCACGACCGCCGGCTTTGAAGACGTGCTGGTCATCGGCCGCCAGGCGCGTCCGCGCCTCTATGATTTCTTCGTCACCCGTCCACCCGCCCTGGTCCCCGCCGGGCGGAGGTTCGGACTCGCCGAGCGCATCGGGCCGCGCGGCCAGGTGTTGATTCCTCTGCGGGCTTCTGACTTGGCGCGGCTCTGCGAGCGCGTCCGCCGGGCGCACCCGCAAGCCGTGGCAGTGTCGCTGCTGTTCTCCTTCGCCAATCCTGTTCACGAGCAACAAGTGGCCCGCGCGTTGCGCCGGGCGGGCCTCGCGGTGAGCGTGTCGCAGGAAATTCTTCCCGAGTTCCGCGAGTACGAGCGCACCGCCACCGTGGTGTTGAACGCCTACTTGACCCCGCTGATGAGCCGCTACCTGAGCGAGGTGGAGCAGGTTGTCAGCGAGCGTGTCGGCCCAAACGGCGCAGTCGCGGGCCTGCTCCGACGAGGCCCTGACGGCGCAGTCGCGGGCCTGCCCCGACGAGGCCCTGACGGCCGAGTCGGGGTGATGCAGTCAAGCGGCGGCACGGTTTCGGCGCGCGTGGCCGCAGCCCAGCCGGTGCGCACTCTGCTCTCGGGTCCGGCGGGCGGCGTAGTGGGGGCGCGCACAGTGGCGCGGCTCGCGGGCCTCGAGCGCGTTATCAGCTTCGATATGGGCGGCACCTCCACCGACGTCGCGCTCCTCTCCGGCGAGTTGTCGCTCACCAACGAGGCGCAAGTCGGCGGCCTGCCGGTCGCCGTCCCCATGCTCGACATCCACACCGTGGGCGCTGGCGGCGGCTCGCTGGCCTGGTTCGATCGCGGCGGCGCTCTGCGCGTGGGTCCTGAATCGGCCGGCGCCGACCCCGGCCCCATCTGTTACGGCAAGGGCCGCCAGCCGACCGTCACCGATGCCCACCTGATTTTGGGGCGGCTCGACCCCGAGCGCTTTCTCGGCGGCGAGTGGCGGCTCGACGAGCTGCGGGCGCGGCGCTTTATGCGCGAATTCCTCCGCCGCGCGCCCGGCATCGCCAGTCTCGAAGAGTTGGCGGCGGGTATCGTGCGGGTCGCCAACGCCACCATGGAACGCGCCATCCGCGTCATTTCCGTCGAGCGCGGGCACGATCCGCGCCAGTTCGTGCTGGTAGCTTTTGGCGGGGCCGGCGGGCTGCACGCCTGCAACCTCGCCGCCGCGCTCGGGATTCGGCGCGTGCTCGTGCCCCGATTTCCCGGGGCGCTCTCCGCGCTCGGCATCCTCTGCTCCGACGTCCTCAAAGATTATTCGCGCACTGTGCTGCTTCCCGTTCCCGCGGAGGCGCGCGGTGACTTGGAGCGAAAGCTGGAACGCCAGTTCCGGCGCCTCGAGCAAGCCGCCCGCCAAGACCTGCGCCGGGAAGGCTTCGCCCCCGCCCGTCAGCCCCGCCGTCGGCGGGGCCAGCGCCTCGCCCGCCAGCTCGACCTCCGCTACCGCGGCCAGGCCTACGAACTCACCCTCGCCTACACACGAAACTTCCCCGCCGCATTTCACCGCGCCCACGAGACCCGTTACGGCTACTCCGACCCTGCCCGCTCCATCGAAATCGTGAATATTCGCCTGCGGGCCCTGGGTGTGACCGAAAAACCTCGCCTGCGGCGCACCCCGCTCGCGGGCGCGCCGCCGCCCGCGGCCGCTAACTTCAAGCGCGCGCCGGTGTTTTTCGACGGCCGGCGCGTGGCGACTGACTTTTTTGTCCGCGAGCCGTTGCGGGCAGGAAACAGAATCGCTGGCCCGGCGGTGATTGCTGAGTACAGCGCCACCACCATCATCCCGCCCGGCTGGCGCGCCCGCCTCGACGCCTACGAAAATCTTCTACTGGAGCAAGTCTCATGAAGCTATGGCAGTCCCTCGAAGCGAGGCATCTGCTTGTGCAAGGGCAAGGCTGTCATTCCGCCTGCCCTGAGCGCAGTCGAAGGGAGCCCTTGCCTGCCGTGGCGGCCTGCCCCGCGGCTTCTCGCGGGGCGAGGAATCTGTATTTCTGTCCGTCGAGTATTCCCTGAATGGCTATGCGCGCTGACCCGGTCAAGCTCGAAATTTTCAAAAACCTCTTCCACGCCGTGGCGGAAGAGATGGGCGCCGCTCTGCGCCGCACCGCTTTCTCGCCCAACATTAAAGAGCGCCGCGACTACTCCTGCGCCGTCTTTGATCCCGACGCCGCCGTCATCGCCATGGGCGACCACATGCCCGTGCACCTGGGCTCGATGCCCATGTCGGTGGCCGCCGCCGTCGCCGCGCTCGACCTCGGCCCCGGCGACATCGCCATCCTCAACGACCCCTTTGCCGGCGGCACCCACCTGCCCGACATTACTCTGGTGATGCCGGTGTTTATCGGCCGCGGCCGCGCCCCGCTTTTTTACACCGCCAGCCGCGCCCACCACGCCGACGTGGGCGGCGCCCAGCCCGGCTCTATGGGCCTGGCCCGCGATATCTACCAGGAAGGCCTGCGTATCCCCCCTCTAAAGCTGGCGAAAAGTGGTCAATTGCAATCCGATCTCATCCGTTACATCCTCGCCAACGTCCGCACCCCCGTCGAGCGCGAAGGTGACCTGACGGCGCAGGTGGCCGCTTGCCGGCTGGGGGCGCGGCGGCTGGAAGAGATGGTGGCGCGCTACGGCCGCGCCGAAGTGCGTGCCTACAGGCGCCACCTGCTCGACTACTCCGAGCGCATGATGCGCGCCACGCTCGGCACTATTCCCGCGGGCACTTACACAGCGGAGGATTTTCTCGATGACGATGGCATCACGGCGGAGCCCGTGCGTATTCGCGTCCGTATCACCATCGGCCGGGGTCGCGCGCGCGTGGACTTCACGGACTCGGCGCCGCAGACGGCCGGCAGCGTCAACGCCGTGCGTGCCATCACGGTCTCCGCGGTGTTCTACGTCTTTCGCTGCCTTGTGCCTGAGGAGACTCCGGCCACCGCCGGCCTGCTGCGGCCGATTGAGGTGATTACCCCGCCACATTCAGTGGTGGACGCCGAGCCGCCCGCCGCGGTGGCCGCCGGCAACGTCGAAACCTCGCAGCGCATGGTGGACACACTGCTGCGCGCGCTCGCTCGCGCCATTCCGGAGAGAATCCCCGCCGCCAGCCAGGGCACTATGAACAACTTCACCGTAGGCGGGCTGACCCCTGCTGGCGAACCCTTCGCCTACTATGAGACCATCGCCGGCGGCCTGGGCGCCCGCTCGACGCTCGACGGCATTGACGCCATCCACACCCATATGACCAACTCGCTCAACACACCCACCGAAGTGCTGGAATCGTTTTATCCACTGCGGGTGCGGCGCTATTCGTTGCGGCGCAACTCGGGCGGTGCCGGGCGACACCGCGGCGGCGACGGCGTCATCCGCGAAATCGAGTTGCTGACCGACGCCCAGATTGCCATTCTCGCTGACCGCCGCCGTTTCCCTCCCTACGGTCTCGCCGGCGGCCAACCTGGAAAGCGCGGCGAGAACCGACTCATTCGTGCCGGAGGCAAAAGCGAGCGCCTGCCCGGCAAATGCACGGTGAACGCGCGCGCCGGGGACGTCATTTCGATTTCGACCCCCGGCGGTGGCAGCTGGGGGCGGTCGCGAAATTCGAAAGGCGAAACGCGAAAATCAAAGAGGAGTGGGCGGCGATGAAGAGGGCCCTTGCGGTTGTCTTTTTGGTAGCGATGGCACTGGCATCGCGTGCGCAGCAGGTGGCCGACACTGACTTTCACTTCAAGAATCCGAAGCCGGCCTACGCCGCCGGCGCAGGCCCTCAGGTATGCATTGACGAAGCACATCACAACTTCCACACCGCCGAGGGGCGCTACAAGCCCTTTGCCGAATTGCTGCGCAGCGACGGCTACCGGGTCACAGGGTCGAGCGCCGCTTTCAGCCCGGAGTCGCTCAAGGTGTGCCGCGTGCTCGTCATCGCCAACGCAGTCGGGGCCGAAAACGCCGAAGACTGGTCGCTGCCCCATCCCTCGGCCTTCGCGCGGGAAGAAATCAACGCACTCGTTCCCTGGATTCACAGCGGCGGGGCGTTATTGCTCATCGTAGACCACGCGCCCTGGCCCGGCGCGGCTCGCGACCTGGGCGCGGCATTGGGAGTTCTGATGGTTGATGCCTATGCCCGGCCGGGGCCGGATCCGGCCAGTGACTGGGCAGTCTTCGGCGCGGTGCGCGAAGAGCAGTGGAAGGAAGGAGCCAAAGCGGAAGGCGTTCCCTTCGAGAACTTCCGCTCGGCGCTGGCCCATCCCGGCTCGCTCGCTCCTCACGCCATTCTTCAGGGAAGAAGTGCGGAGGAGCGCGTCGATTCCGTGGTGACGTTTACCGGTCATGCGTTCTATCCTTCGAGCAAAGTACAGCCGCTGCTAGTCTTCGCCCCGACGGCGGTCGCTCAGGTGGCGCTGGATTGGAATTTCGGCGAAGCCAGCGCCAACCAGGGAGCAGAATTCTCTGTCGGCGGATGGTTGCAAGGTGCCGCCCTGCGGTTGGGCGAGGGCCGCGCGGTTATTCTGGGAGAAGCGGCTATGTGTACGGCACAGCGGGCGGGCCCCGAGAAGTCTCCCTTCGGGATGAATTCCCCGGAAGCTCCCGAGAACGCGCAGTTCTGCCTGAACGTGGTTCGCTGGCTTTCGGGGCTTCTGGAGCCGAAGTAGATAACCGCAAAGGAGCGAGAAAATGACTAGCTCACACATGACTCGGCGGAGATTCTTTCAGGGGGCGGGGGCGCTGGGCGCGGCCTTGCTCCCCGGCTGGAGCAGCCCGGCGAGCCCGAGTCGGGCGAGCGGGGCGCAGGAAGCCTTGACCACCGGACCGAGCCAGACGGCAAGCGGGCGGCCGGTGTTCCTTTCGACCTGGAAGCATGGCAAGCCTGCCAATGAAAAAGCCGCCGAAGTGCTGGCGAGCGGGGGCAGCCTGATGGACGCTATTGAAAAAGGTATCAACATCCCCGAGCTCGACCCCGAGGTGATGTCGGTCGGCTACGGGGCCATTCCCAACGAAGAGGGCGTGTTGCAGCTAGATGCGATCATCATGGACGGCGCTTCGCACCGCGCCGGCGCCGTCGCCGCGCTGGAGATGATTCCCACGCCCATTTCCGTGGCTCGCCGGGTGATGGAGAAAACCCGTCACACGTTGCTGGCGGGGGCGGGAGCGCTACAGTTCGCCATCAAAGAAGGTTTCGAGC
>JBOGNW010000124.1:0-1586 GCA_050747425.1 Candidatus Acidiferrales bacterium | reverse complement strand
GACCTGGAAGCTGACGCTGTCTTCCGAGGGAATCCCGGCCATTTTCTTGGCGAGGACCACCGCCTGTTCCAGGCCGCCCAACTCGTCCACCAGTTTGAGGTCTTTGGCCTGGCCGCCCAGCCAGACGCGGCCGCGGCCGATGCGGTCCACTTCCTCCACCGGAATGCCGCGCCCTTCCGACACGCCTTGAATGAAGTCCTGGTAGCCGTCGCGCAAATAGCGCAGCAGGATTTCCCGCTGCTCGGGGGTGAAATTCTCGAAGGCGTAGAAGAAGGTCGAGTTGGGAGCCAGAGCCACATAGTCTTTCGTCATCCCCAGCAGTTCGTAGAATCCCTTGATGTTCATTTTGCCGGCGTAGATGCCGATGGAGCCGGTCACCGTCCCCGGATCGGCGACAATCTTGTTGGCTGACATGGCGATCCAGTAGCCGCCCGAAGCGGCGACGTCGGACATCGAAACCACCACGGGTTTTTTCTGCTTGGCGAGAATTACCTCGCGGCGGATGATTTCCGAGGCATACTCCACTCCGCCGGGACTGTCCACGCGCAGCACGATTGCTTTCACCGAATCGTCTTCGCGCGCTGAGCGCAGAGCCCCGGCCACCGTGTCAGCCCCCAAAAGCCGCCCGGCCATGGGGTGGTAGCCGCTCGTTCCCGGAATAATCGTGCCCGTGGCGTAGACGATGGCAATCTTGGGGCCGGTCGAAGGGCCCGTCCGCAGGCGGTAGGAGTCCCAGTCCAGCGTGTGCAGCTCGGCGGTTCCCGCCTTCTGCTTCAGCAGATCGCGGTACTGATCGTAGTAAAAGAGCTTATCCACCAGCCCTTTCTCCACCGCCTCCTGGGACAAATAGGGGCCCTCGCGCACCAACTGCTCCACCCGGGCCGCCTCGAGCTTGCGGCCGCTGGCGATGCCCTCGACGATCTGCTTCTGCCACTCGGTCAGCAGCGAGGTCACTACCTCACGGTGCGGAGCGGTGTACTTCTTTTCGGTGTAAACATCGGGGGCGTTTTTGTACTCGCCGATGCGGTAGAAGTCGGGCGAGACGCGGAGCTTCTCGAGCGAGCCGCGCAAAAAGGTGGTGTGGCCCATCAACCCGGTCAGGGCCACCCCGCTCTTGGGCAGCAGGTAAATCTCCGGGCAGGCGCTGGCCAGGTAGTAGCTGCGGTTGGTGGCTTCCTGCATGTAAACGGTGCAAAACTTGCCGCTGGCCGTGAACTCCTGGAGTTTCTGGCGCAGCTCCTGAATTTTGCCAAAACTCATCTCAACCCATTTGATTTCCACCGAAACGCCGGCAATACGCTCATCTTTTCGCGCGCGCTCCAGCGCCTCCAAGATGTGGCGGAAGACAACCACGTCGCCTTCCCAAAAGCGGGCGTCGAGACTCGCCCAGTCTTCCTCCTCGACCGCCCGGTCAATACTCAGCACCAGAACGGTTTTCTCGGGAACGCGCCGGGCCAGTTGCCCCACCAGAAACAGCCCGACAAACAAGAGGAGTAAAAGCAAGAGAAAAAAGCGGCCTTTGCGCATGGCCATAGGAAAGCCTCCGCTGGAGTTGGGTTAGACTCGGCCTGCCATCTTAGGCGACG
>JBOGNW010000123.1:0-2823 GCA_050747425.1 Candidatus Acidiferrales bacterium | reverse complement strand
GGTCATCATTCCGCAGGTGGACGCGCGCCTGTGGACGCGCTATCACACCACCTTCCTCCCCCACCATCTAACGCGAACTATAATGTACTGACCGAACCCAAACGAAGAGGAGCGCCCCGTGAGTCCTCGCCGACGAGCCAAGGTTGTTTCCGGCACCAGAAGGGCGTCCCGCGAACTGGGAAAGAAAAGAAAATTGATTATCGACCAGGATGCGCGCGGTCCGGCGACCACCGACCTGCTTTCCGTTCTCTTCCTTCTGCAATCCCCCGAGGTGGAACCGCTGGGCATTACCGTGGTGAGCGGGGACCAGTGGCGCGACGAAGAAGTCGCCCATACCCTGCGCTTGCTGGAACTCCTCGGGCGGACCGAGATTCCGGTGGTCCCCGGGGCCGTATTTCCGCTGCTCAACAGCAAGGAAGAGGCCGAGCGGCGGGAACGGCTCTTCGGCCGCCTGGCCTACAAGGGGGCGTGGAACGAACAGAAGGTGCCCGGCTACGACGGCGCCTGGAATCGGGGCCAGTACTACGGACCGTTTGTGGTGCCGCCGCTGCCCGAAGGCCGCCCCTCCGCGCGCCCCGCCGAGGAACACGCGGCGAACTTCATCATCCGAATGTTGCGTAAGTTTCCTCGGCAGGTGACCTTGTTCGCCGCCGGGCCGCTCACCAACGTGGCGCTGGCGGTTCGTCTCGACCCGGCCGTCCCCGAGCTGGCGTGCGAACTGGTGGTGATGGGCGGCAGTCTGAGCCCCATCGAAGCTGCGGAATTGCATTTCTCGCTGCACAGCCGCCGGGAATTCAATTTTTGGTGGGACCCGGAAGCGGCGCAAATTGTTCTTCGTTCGGCCTGGAAAAAGGTTACGGTGACCCCGGTAGATATTTCCATCAAAACACGCCTGACGCGCGCCATGATTAAAGAGATCGGCAAAGCCACCACGCCTGCCGCCCGCTACGTGGCCTGCTGGGCCGACGAGGAATACATGTGGGATGAGCTGGCGGCGGCCGCCTGGCTCGAGCCGAGTCTGATTACTCGCGCCGAGTCCCTCTATATGGATGTGGATATCAATCACGGCGCCGGCTACGGCGACACGCTGACCTGGCGGCCAGGAGAAAACCCGGGCCTGGGGGAACGGCTGGTTCGTGTCCACCTCGACGCCGACACGGCGAGGTTTTACCGGATGTTCATCAAGCGAATCACGCGGCCGGTGCTCGGTGCCTGAGGTCGGCCGGCGCTCCCATCGCGAGGAGGCCCATGACAGAACCCGCTGAGGTGGTCGGTCTGGGAAGCTGCACGGTGGATTTCTTTGCCCTGGTGCCGCGGCTGATCGGAGCCGAAGAAAAAATCAATGCCAGCCGGATCGAGGTGCATGCGGGGGGAGTCACGGCCAACAATCTGACGCAAGTGGCGCGACTCGGCGCACGAGCCGCCTGGGTGGGGTTACTCGGGAACGACGAGAACGGGTCGGTGATCAAAAAACAATTTGCGGCCGACGGCATGGACCTGACGGGCATCGAAACCGTGGCCGGGGAGCTTTCTTCGTTCACCTGGATTCCGGTGGACGCTCAGGGCGAGCGCTGTATTTACATGTTTCCCAACGTGACCGCCCGCGTAACCCCGCGGGATGTCCGAGAGAAATTCGCCGGCCACATTCGCCAGGCCAAACACTTCCATACCGAAGCCTCGCAGCTCCCGCTGGCGCCGGTGCTGGAAGCCATTCGCCTGGCGCGAGAGGCCGGGGTGAAAGTGATTTTCGACTTGGACGTGGCCCCAAGCGACTTCATCAAAGCGGGCCTGGGCACGGAGGAGGAATTGCGGGAGGCGCTGCGCCGCACCCATGTGCTCAAGCCCTGCAAAGCCGCGGCGCGCGCGATGACCGGCGAGTCTGACTACGAGAAAATGGCGCGGGGGCTGCTTTCCTTGGGGCCGCAACTGGTGGCGGTGACGATGGGCGCCGAGGGCTGCTTGCTGGCCAGTGCAAAAGAAATCGTCCGCGTGCCCTCTTTCCCTGTGAATGTAGTGGACACGACCGGCGCGGGAGACGCTTTCATGGGCGGGCTATCGTACGCGCTCCTCCAAGGCTGGGGACTGAGAGAGGTCGGACGATTCGCCAACGCCTGCGCCGCGCTGTGTTGCACCAAAGTGGGAGCGCGCGCCATGGCCCGGCGTGAGGAAGTAACAAACTTCCTCAAATCGCAGCCCGCCGCCGCGGGAGCAAACTTCTAACCCTCTCGCTACTCGATGCGGATGCTGCCGGAGCCGGTGCTGAGCGCCAGCAGCGGGCCGCCGCCGCGCACCTTGCCGCGTAGCTCTCGTTTGCCGATGCTGCCCTGCACGGTGATCGGGTGGTCGGTGTAGATGCCACCAGAGCTGGTGCGGGCATCAAGGTCAAACGCGGCCTGATTGGGCAACTGCACGGTGATGTTGCCCGAGCCGGTGCTCAGGTTCCAGCCCCTGACGGGCTCGCCCTCGACGCTCACGCTGCCGCTGCCGGTCTCCACCTGCAAAGCGCCGCGCACGCCGCGGACCTCAACGCCGCCAGAGCCGGTGTCCACTGCGATATCGCCCGGGGCGGTCACTTCCAAATCCACGCTGCCGCTGCCGGTGCGGGCCGCCACCGGGCCGGCTACTTGAACCCCGCGAATGGAGCCGCTGCCGGTGCTGGCCTTGACGCGGCCCTGGATGGCGCGGAGGTCGATGCCGCCCGAGCCGGTGTCGGCTTCGACTTCGCTGCCGATGCTGGTAATGGTGAGGCTGCCCGAGCCGGTCTCGGCGTACACGGGGCCCTGAATGCCATCCACGGTCTGGCTGCCGGAGCCGGTGTGGGAG
>JBOGNW010000122.1:0-1784 GCA_050747425.1 Candidatus Acidiferrales bacterium | reverse complement strand
TGCGATTGGCTTGGGACGCGTTGCGGCGGAACCCGCTGCGCAGCTTCCTCACCATGCTGGGCATCGTCTGGGGGATCGTGGCCGTCACCATGCTCATCGCTTACGGCAGCAGTTTTCGCGGCGTCCTACTCGACGGCTTCAACGCCTTCGGCAAGAGCGCCGTGGTCGGCTGGCCCGGCCAGACCAGCGAGCAGGCGGGCGGCGAGCGCGCCGGCAAGCGCGTGCGCCTGGAGAAAGAGGACTTGGAGATGATTCTGGCGGAGTGCCCCCTGGTCAAGTTCGCCAGTTTGGAAACCGTGCGCTGGATGGCCATCACCTACGGTGAGCGCTTGCAGAACACCGCCATCCGCGGCGTCTACCCCATCTACGGCGAAATCCGCAGCGAAGTGCCGAGCGAAGGCCGCTGGCTGAGCCAGGAAGACTTCAACGAGCGCCGCCGCGTCATCTTTTTGGGTGGGAGGCTGACGCGCAAGCTTTTCGCCGGGCGACCGGCGGTCGGGGAAATCGTCCGCGTCAACGGCGTGCGTTTCACCGTCATCGGCACTATGGAACGCAAGATGCAGTTCTCCAATTACTTCACCAGCGACGATGAGTCCTCCTGGATTCCCTACACCACGGCCGGCGACCTCTGGAACAACCGCTACGCCAGCGTGATTGTTTTTGCCCCCGTGGCGGCTCAGTTCGAGAAGGGCGCCCGCAAACAAGTGCTCGCCACCCTGGCCAAGCGCCAGCGCTTCTCGCCCACCGATGAGCGCGCTCTGCAAATGTTCGGCCGCGAGGACTTCAAGATCATCGTCGACGGCATCGGCATCGGCCTTCAAGTGCTGCTGCTCTTCATCGGCGCCCTCACCCTGGGCATCGGCGGCGTAGGCGTGATGAACATCATGCTGGTATCGGTGAACGAGCGCATTCGCGAAGTCGGCCTGCGCCGGGCCCTGGGGGCGCGCCGCCGCCACATTCAGGCGCAGTTCCTGGCCGAAGCTCTGGTGCTGACCCTGATGGGCGGGGTCATCGGCATGGTGCTTTCCTTTGGGCTTTCTCTCGCCATCGGCACCTTGCCCTTGCTCGGCCCGGCCTTTGAAGACACTTCCGGCAAGCGCGACATTCACCTGGTGATTTCTCCTGGCACGCTGGCACTTTCCACCGGCGTGCTGGTGCTGGTGGGCGTTTTGAGCGGCCTGGTGCCCGCCCTGCGCGCCTCGCGGCTCGACCCGGTAGAGGCTTTGCGGTACGAATAGTCTCGCAGTGAGGAGGGAATAATGCGTTCTCGCGTTCTCAGCTTGTTTGCCGTTCTCGTTCTCGCGCTGGGGGCGGTCACTCTGTCGGCTTCGGCCGGCGTGTTTACGGCCGAAGGTTCCTTTGACCGCACTCTCAAAGTGACCGGGCCGGTCGACCTCGACATCGAAACCGGCTCCGGCAGCATCACTGTCCGCCCCGGCGAAGGAGGAAGCGTCCACATCATCGGCACCATCAAGGCCCGCAGCGATTGGGGCTTGAACATGCGCGAGGCCGAAGAAAAAGTCCGCCAGCTCGAAGCCAATCCCCCCATCGTCCAGACCGGCACCATGATTCGCCTCGGCTACATTGAAGACCGCGAGCTGCGCCGCAACGTCTCCATCAGTTACGAGGTGACGGTTCCGCGTGAGACCAAGCTGGTCTCCCACACCGGCTCCGGCAGCCAGACCGTGGATGGCATTCAGGGCCCCGTGTACGCCGAGACCGGCTCGGGCAGCCTCACCATTACCAGCATCGGCAGCGAAGTCGAAGCCGACACCGGCTCGGGC